>CAYTUO010000125.1:0-10527 GCA_964441015.1 uncultured Pleurocapsa sp. | reverse complement strand
GTTGGTAGGAAGCCCACACTAGAACCCGTCAGGGTTTAGTGGTGGGAGTATTCACCAAGTAAGTTCTAATACTGCAAAGAAATGTTAGTTTTTGTTTTACTGAGAGTTTGTTGGTAGTTAATCTAGATAGTATCTAAGCCAATCAATTAATCAAACAATCGCCCTGCAAAGCCGAAGAACTATGAATATCAAGCTTATTATCTTTTCAGGGATAGTTACTGCTCTGATCGGTTCAGTTGTGGGATTAGCAGTAGCTCACATCGGTCAAAAAGAGTTCAACCAATTTAAATATGAAAGTCAAGTCTATGAAGATTTGTACCAAAAATATTATGGATTCATCGGTGCAGGTCTAGGATTTGTTATTGGTGTCTCTCAAGAGTGCGTAAGAGAGTTAAAAGAGCAAAGAGATAAAGAATTAGAAAAAGAAGATAACTGGGAATCATCAAGGAAAAAGCGATCGTTTTAATAAGCAACTCGCGGATCGAGAAAACTATAGGTGAGATCGGCAATTAAATTAAAAACGACGATTAAAATTGCGTAGATAAATGTAATTGCCATGACTACGGGAGTATCACTGCGATAGATGGATTCTACTAATAATGCTCCAATTCCAGGAACGCGAAAGACTTGTTCTGTTACCAAAGCTCCCGTAAAAATTGCAGGGATGTCTAGCGCTACCAAGGTAACCACTGGAATCATGGCATTACGCAAGATATGATTTTTTAAAACCGAAAAACTACTCAATCCTTTAGCATAAGCCGTGCGAACGTATTCTTGTACCAGTTCCTCCAAGACAGAAGAGCGAATAAAGCGCATTAAAACGGCTGACTGATATAAAACCAGCACGGATACGGGCATAATTGATTGTTTAATTTGTTCAACAAATGTTTCCCAATTAGTCACTTTTAATGTGCTGTTATAGATAAAGGGGAGCCAGTTAAGCTGAACGCCAAAGATAATAATAAAAAGTAATCCTGTAAAAAAGGTCGGTAAAGAAAATCCTAGCAAAGCCAAGGTTGTAACTATTTTATCGATCCAAGAATAACGTTTTAGGGCAGAAATAATCCCTAAAGGAAGTGATACTAAGACTCCTAACAAGTAGGCAGAACCAACAATCCATAAAGTTGTAGGCAAACGCTGTAAGATTAAATCGAGTACAGGGCTTCTGCTAGTAAAAGAATAACCCATATCGCCGCGAATAAATGCCCAAACCCATTTGAAATAGCGAATATAAATGGGTTGGTCGAGTCCCAAACTTTTCCGAATATTTTCTCTAACTTCTTCTGTAATTGAGGGATTAGACGCAAATTCACCCATCGGATCGCCTGGTGCTAATGCCAAAATCGTAAAAATAACGATACTAATAGCAATTAGCGTGGGAATAGAAATTAATAAGCGTTTGGTTAGGTATTGAAACATTAAATAAAGACTTGGCGTTTAATGATATCCAAAATCCAATAATCGGTGATATTAGTTCTAGCATAAATCGGCGCTTTTTCTTGCCGATCTGTTTCTAGAGTCGTATGGGCAACTTCAATTAATAAAAATATTTCACTGGGAGTAGGATGATGGTCGGCGTATTCTCCTGCATTAATATGTACTACAGCCAGATCTGGTTCGGGTTCTGATGTAATTAAAGTAATGGGTAACTGTACTCGAATATCTGCTCGATTTCTGAGTCGATTTTGTAGGTAGCGATCGCAGCGTTGCACTGTAGCTGCATGAGGTGGACGTTGAGGACTCATTTGAATAATGCGACCATCTAAAAGTTCAACTTTGTCATTGTCAGTCAGAATACCCGTCTCAATCATTCGGTGATATTCTTCGACTGTCCACAATCGAGGTTTAATGTTAGTCATGGTCAGTTTCCTTTTGATTATTTAACTTATCAAGACTACATTCTACGCTCGCTTCCAGTCTTTAATATTCCAAGTATTTCTATCCCAAGGTGTTAATTCATACCCCACTAAATTATTACTAAAAGCTGCTACATCGGCGCGATGAATAAGAGGAATTATTATAGTATTATTAACCAGCATATCGTTCATTTGAATAAAAAGCTCTTGTCGTTTTTGAGAATCTAATTCTTTAGTAGATTGTTGCCAAAGCTGATCGTATTCTGGATTGCAGTAACGAGAGTTATTATCGCCAGCCCAATTATTAGCTTTTTGGGGAATTTCATTACAGGTAAAATATTTCATATAAGCCCCTGGATCGGGACTGTTATTTCCTGAAGTATACATTTGTAGATCGGCATAAAAATGTTCTACGGTATCGTTGTTAGACGGATCACTTGAGAAGAAAATTCCTGGATCAATACTTTTTAATTCTACTTCTATACCGAGCGATCGCAATCCTTGTTTAACAATTTCTTGAGTTTTTTGACGCAAAGTATTTACTGACGTTTGAAAAAGAATTTTCATTTCTACGCCATTCTTATCTCGGATGCCGTTTCCATTACTATCTTTCCATCCGGCTTGATCTAGTAAAGCTTGAGCCTTTGCTAAATTAAATTCATATTTAGTATGAGGAGAATGATACTTTTCTGGCAAGACTAAAACATTGGCAGTTGGTTTGCCTGTAATTCCATAAAGTTGTCGGGCAATTGTATCGCGATCGATGGCTAAAGAAAAAGCTTGACGTATTTTGGGATCGCTAAAGAAAGGATGTGGAAATTTTAAACTAGAACGATCTCCCTCTGGTGTAGCTTGATTAGGATCGGTTTGATTGATAACAATTCGCTCAACTAAAGAACCGTATTCCGAGACAAGTTTACCTTTTCCTGAACCTTCTAGTTGCTTTAAAACAGATGCTTCTACTTGAAGATTGTAGGCATAATCTGCATCGCCTGTTTGTAAGACGGCTCTTGCTGCTGAAGTGGCATCACCACCCCCTTTTAATTCTATGCGTTTAAACCCTAATTGATCGACTTCTCGAAAGTTAGAATTGGGTTCGTAAACAACAACATCCCCAGGTTTAAATTCTACAACTTGATAAGGGCCTGTTCCTACTGGCATTAAATTTGTTGGGGCTTGTCGCGCATTTTCTCCATTAAATTTTTCATAGAGATGTCGAGGGATAATCATCCCTTCAGTTCCTACAAATACTGCTGACCAATCTGGATTGACATCTTTGAAATTTACTTTTACTGTATAGTCGTCAATTGCCTCGACATTTTTAACAATTGCGTAGGGGCCTGCACTGGTTGCACCTACTTTGGGGTTAGACAGAAATTCATAAGTAAATACTACATCAGCCGCCGTAAATGGAGTCCCGTCAGACCATTTAATGTCTTTTTTTAATTTCCAGGTAACGGACTTTCCATCTTGAGCAATTTCTCCATTTTTAAGAGTCGGAATTTCTGCGGCTAAAAAGGGGATTAAGTTGCTATTTTTGTCATAAGTTGCTAATGGTTCCAGGGTAATGCGACTGGCTTCAGAATCTTTATAGCCGGTGGATAGATGAGGGTTGAGAATTGTTGGAGCTTGCCAGAAAAGCAGCTTTAAAACTTCATTGTTGTTCTGGGTAGTTGTTTGTTTCGTTGGGGATTCTTGCTGGGTATTACAAGCAGAAAAAATTAAAGTAGAGCAAAGAGACAAGATTAAGAGAGGCAAAAAAAAGGAACGAGTCAAAAGTTTTTTCAAGGTCACTTAGATTACAACTCCTCAGACAGTTTGAATTTACTGGGAACAGTTATCAGTTATCAGTTATCAGTTATCAGTTATCAATTATCAGTGTCAGGAGTCGTAGAGACGTTGCAGTGCAACGTCTGTACAATTTTCTCCCTTGTCTCCCTTGTCCCCCTTGTCCCCTCTTCTGGGCTATCCCAATCACCAATCACCGATCACCAATCACCAATCACCAATCACTGAATTAATATCCGCGCCAAACGCCTATCAAAATTCCTTGAATGTCTACGCAACTTGCCGGAACTTCAATAGGGTAATACTTACGATTAGACGGTTTGAGGGTAATTCTTTGTCCCTGTTGATAAAAACGTTTCAAAGTCGTGCCGTGTCCTTCAACTCTGGCAGCAACAATTTCTCCATTTTGGACAGCTTCATCAGGAGCAACGGAGCGCATAATTACCATGTCTCCTTCTGCGATCAAATCTTCGATCATGCTGTCTCCTACAACCCGCAGCGCAAAACAATTGGGTTGTCGGATTACGTTAGATAAATCCAATTTTTCTTGAACGTCGGTAAAGGGTTCTACTAATCCCCCGGCCGCGATCGCGCCTAAAACGGGTATGCCTTGAGCAGGAGGATGAAGAATCCGAAGGGTACGCGCTTTTCCGTCCGTCCAATCAATATATCCTTTGACGCGCAAACGCTCTAAACGACTTTGAATTGGGGCCGGCGATCGCAAATTCATCGCTCTCATCATTTGTCGAATTGAGGGAGCGTGTTGAGTTGTTGTAATGTATTCTACTAGCCAGTTGTAGAGTTCTTGTTGGGCTTGTGTAAGAGGTTCCATAAGACAATACCAGACAAATTTGTGTTCAATTACAGTTAGCTTGAATGTATTTTTTCTTGCTACTCTGTGTTTATTTTAGAACACCAGTACTAAATTAGTTGAAATTTGTCTAGTATTTTTTTATTAGTGATTGGTGAATAGTGATTGGTGATTGGTGATTGGTGACTAAATCAATCCAAAATCCTTTCATCCAAAATCGATTGACTGATAACTGGTAACTGCTCCCCACACTCCCCATTCCCAACGACTAATAATAAATGACTGTTTGAATTTGTTCTGATTTGAGAGAACGACCAATAAATACTAACTTTGTCTGACGCAATTCATCGACTTTCCAAGGGCGATCGTAAAAAGAATCAAAGCGATCGCCTACTCCCTGCAACACCATTCGCATCGGTTTGTTAGCTACGTTGACAAAGCCTTTAATACGATAAATTTCCTCTTTCTCGACAAGCTGTTGTAGCTTTTGCATGAGGGTTTTGGGATCAAATTCCCGTTCAATAACTAACTCAACTGAATTAATCTCATCGTCATGGTCGTGTTCTTCTTGGGAATCGTGATGGCTGGGACGACTTTCTAAATTATCTTCTACTGCTGCATTAAAACCCAATAAAATCTCTGGTGCGATCGCTCCATTATTACAAGAAACAATTTTTACTCCCGATCGCAACTCTTGTTGTAACCAAGCTTTTATTTTCGATAAAGTCGGTTCATCTACCAAATCCGTTTTCGTCAGCAATACGAGATCCCCACAAGCTAATTGATCCTCAAATAACTCTTCAATAGGTGTTTCGTGTTCTAAATTCGGATCGCTTTGTCGTTGTGCTTGTAGTGCTTCCAAATCTCCGACTAAAGTTCCCGCCGCCACCGCTTGACAATCGACGACTGTTATGACTCCATCTACTGTCGCACCGTTGCGAATTTCGGGCCACCGGAAAGCTTGGACTAAAGGTTTGGGAAGTGCTAATCCAGAGGTTTCAATTAACATACAATCGATGCGATCGCGTCGTTCGAGCAATTGCTGCATGGTAGGAAAAAATTCTTCTTGTACCGTACAGCACAAGCAACCATTAGTCAGTTCTACAATATTATCGACGGGGTTATCTTCTTCATCACAAATTTGGCAGTCTCGCAACAGTTCCCCATCAATTCCGATTTCGCCAAATTCATTGACTAAAACAGCAATTCGCCGTCCTTGATTATTTTGCAGCAAGTGACGAATTAGGGTAGTTTTGCCAGCACCCAAGAAGCCAGTAATTATTGTGACGGGAATTTTGTGCATTATAAAATTCTAAAACTTTTCTTGTTTTAAGAGAGCGCAAAGATTATTTTACTACTTTTTCTTGCGCCAATTCGTCCCCATTTCAGTAGCAGCCGACCAAATTAGATAAAGTATCAGCAGTCCGACAGATAGAAGAAATATAGTCAGGTCATTATCCATTTTATAGATTAAAAAGATGATTATTTATCTACAATACTCGATTGAATAATAAATTGTGTTTCAATCAATCTACTAATTTTAGTTAGAGTTTATTAACCCCATCTATATAAAGTAGATGAGCATAATTAATTTTCAGATAATTGTAGTGCGAGCATCTTGCTCGCGATCTTCGGGACACTCCGAAAATCTGGATTGAAAATCGATTAATTAGACTCAGTTTGATAAAATAGTTTTTGCTAAGAAGATGACTAACGTGCTACATACTGAGCGTTTGCGTCTGCGTCCCTGCCAGATTGACGATCTTGACTTTTTGTACGAGTTATGGATCGATCCCGATGTGCGTCGGTTTCTCTTTGATGACCGCCAAATTTCACGCGAGGAAGCGCGATCGTTTATTGAGGCAAGTAGGGCGACCTTTACAAAATGCGGATACGGAATTTGGCTTTTCTTCGAGCATCAAAGTGATCGAATAGCAGGCTTTGCCGGGTTGCTCCAATCGCCAGAAGGCCTACCAAATCTTATCTTTGCTACTCAACCTCAGTTTTGGGGACGCGGTTACGCCACAGAAGCCGCCTCAGCAGTGCTTGAGCAGGCATTTGCAATACTCGGTATTACAAAAGTAGTTGCAGACGTTGATGAGCCGAACAAAGTTTCGATCCAGGTGCTTGAAAGGCTAGGAATGTCTCGGACGCGGCGGTCAATTGTCAACGGGCGACCATTACTTTACTACGAAATCCAGGCTAGGGGTTAGTAACGAATCATGCAAATCGCAACTTAGATTACTATAATCCCAGGAAACGCTATCCTCATACGGTTCAGTTATGGCTAAACCAGCAATCCTGACGGTTGACGACGATACCGAAGTCTTACAAGCAGTTGCCCGCGACTTGCGACGGCAATATGGAGAGAACTTCCGTATTCTGCGAGCCGATTCTGGCGATTCTGCCCTGGACGCGATCGCACAGCTTAAACTTCGCAATGATACAGTTGCCCTTTTCCTGGTCGATCAGCGAATGCCACAGATGACGGGAGTAGAATTTATCGAAAAGGCAAGCGAAATTTTCCCAGAAGCCAAACGGGTTTTGCTGACTGCCTACGCCGATACAGAAGCAGCTATTCGCGCCATCAACACCGCCAGACTCGATTATTATTTGCTCAAACCCTGGGACCCGCCAGAAGAGAAACTGTATACTGTACTAGACGACCTTTTGGATGACTGGCAAGCGACGTTCCATCCTCCTTTCGAGGGAATACGGGCGATCGGCGATCGCTGGTCGGCTGACTCTCACCGCATTAAAGATTTTCTCGCACGCAACCAAATCCCCTATCGCTGGCTGGATATCGAACAATCTCAAGAAGCACGAGAACTGCTCGGTTACACGGGAGAGGAAAAGCTACAACTGCCACTTGTCCTCCTTCCTGATGGCTCCCGCCTGAGTAAGCCAAGCAATGTCGAAATGGCTCACAAGATTGGACTGCAAACCCAAGCGGCCAAGCCTTTCTACGATTTAGCGATCGTCGGCGGAGGGCCTGCGGGTCTGGCGGCTGCCGTCTATGGCGCTTCAGAGGGACTTCGCACGGTACTGATCGAGCGAGAAGCCCCTGGCGGTCAAGCCGGTACTAGCTCCCGCATTGAGAACTATTTGGGCTTTCCCGTTGGTTTGAGCGGTGGCGACCTTGCCCGTCGAGCGGTCACTCAGGCGAAGCGCTTTGGCGTAGAAATTCTCAGCCCCCAGGAAGCAACCAGCATTCGGATTGACAATAACTATCGCATCATCACCCTTAGCGATGGGAAAGAAATTGCTTGTCATTCAGTCATTTTGGCTTTGGGGGTGTCGTGGCGGCGGCTAGACGTACCTGGACTGGAAAAATTGACGGGAGCAGGGGTCTATTACGGTGCTGCACAGACAGAAGCGCTATCCTGCGCCAATGAAGATGTCTACGCGATCGGGGGAGCGAATTCTGCCGGACAAGGAGCGATTTACTTTTCTCAGTATGCCCGCAAGGTGACGATGTTAGTGCGGGGCGAGTCGCTGACGAAGAGTATGTCCCAATACCTGATTGATCGCATTGAGGCAACAGAAAACATCGAAGTGCTAACCCATAGCAGCGTTATTGAAGTCCACGGAGACAGCAGTCTAGAAGCACTGGCGATCGAGAATTCTCTTACGGGAGAAGTTCAAACCGTTCCCGCTAAATCCCTATTTATCTTTATTGGAGCCATGCCTCGTACTGAGTGGCTAGACTGTTTACTCGATCGCGACGACAAAGGTTTTCTTCTAGCGGGAGCCGATTTGCCGCGCCAGAACGGACGGCCCAGAGGATGGACGTTAGAACGCGAACCCTATCTGCTAGAAACGAATGTTCCTGGTATTTTTGCGGTGGGAGACGTGCGTCACGGTTCTATCAAACGGGTTGCCTCTGGTGTGGGAGAGGGGTCTATCTGCGTTCAGTTCGTGCATCGATACCTAGCTGATGTCCTTTAAATTGCGATCGGCGATGGGGATGGCGGGAAAATCGCTATCTTCGAGACAAAAAAAGCGTCCCAAGGTGGTATGAGCGCACGAACGCCTAAAAATAAAGCTTCATAACTCAGTAACCAATAAAGACTGGAAATTTGCTAGTTTCTAAATGGAGAGGGCAACTGCTACAGTCTAAATCCCCTAACCGGAGACATCGGCAATGAAAATTCTCGTGGTAGAAGATGATGAGTTGACTGCCAAATCGCTTACCAGAATTCTATCTAGCCAAAACTACACGGTTGAAACCGTCAATGATAGTCAGATAGCCTGGGAACTAATCGAGGTTTTTCCTTATGACCTAATCGTTCTAGATTCAACTCTCCCTCAACTCGATGGGATCGGTCTATGCAAGCAACTTCGTTCTAGCGGTCAAACTTTACCAATTCTCTTGTTAGCCAGAGCAGACAACAGTCACGATGGAGTAGCAGGATTAGATGCAGGGGCCGATGATTATCTCCTCAAACCTATCGATTCCCAGGAATTGTTGGCTCGCGTTCGAGCGCTCTTACGGCGAGGGAGTTCGGCTTCGCTTCCCGTTCTCCAATGGGACGACGTAAAACTCGATCCGAGTACCTATGAAGTCACCTATGGAGAGCAACCGCTCTCTCTGACTCCGAAGGAGTACGCCATTCTAGAGCTTTTTCTGCGAAATCCCCGCCGCGTCTTTAGCTGTGGTGCAATTCTCGACCATCTCTGGGAATTTGAGAAGATTCCTGGAGAAAATGCGGTTAGAACTCATATCAAAGAGCTAAGGCATAAACTTAAAGCCATTGGCGCTCCATCGGATTTAATCGAGACTGTGTATGGCATTGGCTATCGTCTCAAAGAACAAGAAACAGTGTCCTTGTCTCAACCCGCAGAGGGAACTGACGGACAGGCTAAACAACAAACCCTAACCGCCGTAGCGGAAATTTGGAAGCGATTTCAATCGAGGATTTACGAGCAGGTGGAAGTGCTAGAGGAGGCGACGACAGCTTTGTTGGATCGGGTGCAGGATAGGCACCTTCGCGAGCAAGCCGAACAGGAAGCCCACACTCTGGCGGGTGCCTTGGGGACTTTTGGCTTGATTAAGGGATCTCAGTTAGCCAAAAAAATCGAACACTTGTTGCAGGCGGATCGGTTTTGGGAACAAAAAGAAGCCATGCGACTGCACAAGCTGGTTAAAGCCTTACGCCAGGAGATCTATCGCGCCTCAGAAAGCTCTGTCTGTGGGGCAGAAATTCAATCCGAAGAGCGGCCGCTACTGTTGCTCGTCGAGAGCGATCGCGCTTTGGCAGATACGTTAGTCAAAGAAGCTGAAAATTGGGGGATGGAGGCGGAAATTGCTCCCAGTCTCGCGATCGCTAGAGAAAATATTGAAGATAGATTGCCTGATGTTGTCTTGCTCGAACCTTCAATCTCTCAGACACCTGAAGATAGTTTTAAGCTCATTGCTGAACTGACTCATCAAAACCCCCCTATTCCCGTACTCATCTTTACCGATCGCGATAGTTTAAAGGAACGTCTTGAAGTCGTCCGTTCAGGAGGATGTGCCTTCTTGCAAAAGCCAATGCCTCCAGCACAAGTTCTCAAGGTGATCGCTCAGGTATTGCACCGAGGAGAACCACCAGATGCCAAAATCATGGTTGTAGACGACGATCCCAAAATTCTTGCCATCCTGCGAGCGCTATTAGAACCTTGGGGGCTGAAAGTAACAACTCTTGACGATCCCCGACGATTTTGGGAAACTCTTGAAGCGGTTATCCCAGATTTGCTAATTCTCGATCTCAAAATGCCTCACGTCAACGGGATCGAACTGTGTCAGGTGATTCGTAACGATGCCCGTTGGGGAGGGTTGCCCATTATTGTTCTCACGGCTCATACCAATGCTAAGTGGGTCAATCAAGTGTTTGCTTTTGGGGCAGATGATTTTGTGAGCAAGCCTGTTGTCGGGCCCGAATTAATTGCTCGTATTATTAATCGTTTAGAGCGTTTAAAATTGCTACAGAGATTGACGGAAAATTAAGTGATTGGTGATTGGTGATTGGTGATTGGTGATTGGTGATTGGTGATTGGTGATTGGTGATTGGTGATTGGTGATTGGTGATT
>CAYTUO010000124.1:0-10553 GCA_964441015.1 uncultured Pleurocapsa sp. | reverse complement strand
ATAACTGATAACTGATAACTGATAACTGATAACTGATAACTGATAACTGATAACTAAAAATGACTTTTACTCAAGAAAAAACGCTCGCTGCTAAAGTTCGTTGTGACTTCCCAATTTTGCATCAGGAAGTGAACGATAAACCCTTAATTTATTTAGATAATGCCGCTACTTCTCAAAAACCGTTAGCGGTTCTGAATACGCTACGCAATTATTACGAACGAGATAATGCTAACGTTCATCGAGGCGCTCATACTTTAAGCGTCAGAGCAACAGAAGCCTATGAAGGTGCAAGAAATAAGGTGGCTAAATTTGTTAATGCTGCTTCGTCCCAGGAAATTGTTTTCACTCGCAACGCAACGGAAGCGATTAATTTAGTTGCCTACAGTTGGGGACTATATCATTTAAAACCAGTAGATGAAATTATCCTTTCAGTGATGGAGCATCACAGCAATATTGTTCCTTGGCAAATTATTGCTCAGAAAACAGGTGCTTCCATCAAATATGTCGGATTGACCGAAAGTGAAGAATTAGATTTAGAACAGTTTAAATCTTTAATTTCTAGTCAAACAAAATTGGTTGCTATCGTTCATGTTTCTAATACATTAGGTTGTATTAATCCAGTAGAAGAAATTATCGCGATCGCGCATCAATATGGTGCCAAAGTATTAATAGATGCTTGCCAAAGTGTCCCTCATATGCCTATAGACGTACAAGCAATGGGATGCGACTGGCTAGTAGCTAGCGGACATAAAATGTGCGCGACCACAGGAGTTGGATTTCTCTATGGCAAGCAGGAATTATTAGAGGAAATGCCTCCTTTTTTAGGCGGTGGCGAGATGATTTCTGAGGTATATCTCGACCATTTTACTTGTGGAGAATTGCCTCACAAATTTGAAGCAGGAACGCCAGCGATTGGAGAAGCGATCGCACTGGGCGCAGCCGTTGATTATTTAACAGAAATAGGACTCGATAATATTCATGCCTACGAAGAAGAATTGACCGCTTATTTATTTGAGAAATTAGAGCAAATTCCTAACTTAAGAATTTACGGGCCAAAACCTACAAAAGATGGAAAAGGAAGAGCCGCACTAGCATCTTTTAATGTCAAAGGAATTCATGCAAGTGACTTGTCTACTCTGCTAGATCATGAGGGAATAGCTATTCGTTCGGGACACCATTGTACTCAACCGTTACATCGATTGTTTGATGCGTCGGGAAGTGCAAGAGTGAGTCTATATTTTTACAACACTTGCGAAGACATTGATATCTTTATTAAGGCGTTAAAAGAGACAATTGATTTCTTTAGTAGTGTCATGGATTAAATTCTCACGCAGAGGAACAGAGATTTTCTTAACTGTCTTCCTTCTCTTTGAGTTTCTTTTCAATAGAAATAGTAACCTTCTCCAATTCTGGAAGGGCGACCAACTCCCGTTGCTTTTCTTTAACCGTTCTTGGCATGAGCATGGGTAAGGGTTCGGATTTCTCCAGCCAATAACTCGCGATAGGTAGCGTATGTTCTAAGTCTTCTAGGAGTCTCGGAATGACCATAACCGCGTGTAGTTCCCCGATGCGTTCAGCTTCGTGCATTCCTGCCTCAATGGCTACAGCGACATTCGCCACCGAACCCCGAATAATCGCAGTACACAACCCCGAACCAATGGTTTCATAGGAAGCGAGTTGCACGTCAGCCGACTTTAACATAGCATCAGCCGCCCCCACCATCGCCGGAAACCCTCGCGTTTCTAGCAAACCGATGGATTGATTGCTAAGGCGACTGTAACCCCGTTGTTGCTGGGCTATTTGCACTAAATGGCTGCCGATAGGAAATATGACTTCTAGATTCGGCATCGGACGGGGAATGACTAATTTAGAAACTAATTGACCGAATTGTTCTGCCGTTTTCGCTCCCTCTTCTACTGCCAAACGAACGTCGGCAATATTACCCCGGACAATAGCCGTACAATGACCGCTACCAATTTTTTCATAACCCACCAACGTCACCTCTGCCGACTTGAGCATCATGTCCGCCGTCCCGACAATGGCAGGGAAACTTAGGGTAGATACTAAACCAAGTGCGCTGTCGCTAGTTCTGTGCGCTTGCCTCATTCGCTGCCCAGAAGTAGATCTTCTAGTATGGACTTCTGATTTAGACATTCAGTATAATATTTCCCTCGAAAATAGCCTAGTAATTAGTAACTTCTAGTTTATCGTGTAACTATTAATCATTGCTTAAGATTGCTGAGGTGTTCCATAAATTTCAGTAATATTAGAATTCGAGTAAATATGGTCATGAATAACAACCCTCAAGAGACTTCATCACAATTGTCTGAAGAAGCTGCTGAAGAAATACTGCGATCGCTACTGCACAAAGAAGGTACTTGGATAGATTGGGGAAAAGCCTGTCTGGAACTGCAAAAAGCAGGTTACAGCCCTCAGATTGTTTTTGAAAAAACGGGATTTCAGGCAAGCCAGCAAAATTTGATTATTGTCGCGGCTCAAGTTTACGACAGTATCGAAAAAGCAGGCACATCAGAAGAGGTACTTTCTTATTATCAGGGGCCCAAGAGCGATATCTTATAAGAATTTCGCATCCTCAACCAAGAACAGCGAGCGGCGGTAGCTCAATTAGCCAAAGAGAAAAGGTTAGAATTCGATGAAGCCAGAGAAGTCGCCAAAGCTGTCCAACAATTCGCTAGATTTTCTCAATTACCCGCAGGATTTACCAATGACCCAGGCGATGCCGTCGCCTATCAATGCTGGAAACGCGCCAGACAAAAAAAGGATTTTCAGCAACGAGCGCGTCTCATCGCCCAAGGATTGAAGTTTGCTAGTTCCCAGACAGCGAGAGAAGCCATTGAAAAACTGCTGAGCGATTTTACTGTCGTTTCCAGTCGGACTGCGCCTTTAATTCCAATCTATCGACTAGAAGAAGAGGAAGAGCTTTCCCGCATCATACCAGTCGTTGGAACTTTGCCATTGACTAAACAAGACCTAGAAAATGTCTCTTCTGTGGAAGTAGAAGAACCTTTTCGCATGACGCGCGTCTCTAGTGGTGGGTTAGTAGTACCGCTTCCTGGATGGCAAGTTGTCTTAAAAGCAGAAGCTCCCGTGGCTATTTTGTGCCATAGTGATCGCCTACCAAAACCCTTGCCAGGTAAGCCAGAAGACGTTTTAGTCGTCATCGATCGCCAAATCCAGGAATGGGATGTAAATAATTACTTTGTCGTCGAACAGGAAGGACAGTTAACCTTTCAATGGTTTGAAGAAGCTCCCGACATTCCTTTACTCGGACAACTACTTCTCGTCCTGCGACCCAAAAAGATTCTCGATGAAAATAATATTATCGAGCCTTGGCAAATGGATGATTAGTCATTGGCGATCGCCTAGATCCCAAATGGGTTCTATATATCTGAGTGCGTAAGTCGCGATCGCATCCGATGCTGATCCTGATGAGAACCCATTCCCAAATGTCGATAAGCAGATTCTGTTGCCATGCGGCCTCTGGGAGTTCGGTTGAGATAGCCAATTTGCAGCAAATAAGGTTCGTAAACTTCTTCAATGGTTTTGCTATCTTCCCCAGTAGCGGCAGCTACTGCCTCTAATCCTACGGGGCCTCCGTGAAACTGCTCGATAATCGTATTTAAAACCAGTCGATCTGTCCAATCGAGTCCTCGCGAGTCTACATTCAAGACATCTAAGGCTTCTGAGGCTAATTCCTGAGTAATAATATTAATGCCTTTGACTTGAGCGTAGTCTCTAACTCGTCTGAGCAAGCGATTGGCGATTCGAGGCGTTCCCCTAGAGCGGCGAGCAATTTCCTGTGCGCCATCTTCTGTCACAGAGACATTCAAAATTTGAGCCGTTCTCAAAACAATCAGAGTGAGTTCATCGGTTTCGTAGAAGCGCAACCGTTGGAGCAAACCAAAGCGATCGCGCAGAGGAGAAGTGAGCGATCCCACCTTAGTAGTAGCCCCAATCAGAGTAAATGGAGGTAACGGAATACTTCGGATTTTGGCACTTTGACCTTTGCCAATGGTAATATCCAATCGGTAATCTTCCATTGCTGGATAGAGTAATTCTTCTGTTACGCGATTGAGGCGATGAATTTCATCAATAAAGAGAATATCTCCAGGTTTGAGATGGATTAACAGTCCGGTAATGTCCCTTGGACGTTCTAGCGCAGGTGCTGCCGTAATTTTGCAGTTGACTCCCATTTCTGCGGCTAGGATGAGAGACATAGTTGTTTTTCCCAGTCCAGGCGGCCCGTACAGTAACAGGTGATCGAGTGCTTCTTCCCTGCTCTTTGCCGCACCAATGGCAATTTTTAAAATTTCTTTTAAATCTTTTTGTCCAATATAGTCATCGAGGCGTTGAGGGCGAATTGTCTCTTCGCTGCTGTCAGCTTCCTCTTGAGTAGCACTCGCTAATAAAAGGTTTTCCTCTTCTATAGATTTAGAGGGGACTTGACGATCGCTTTTCGCTGAACGTTTTGGCCGGCGATCGCCCTGTTGGTCGAAAGAACGTTTGATTGCCATTGGCGCTACTTGCAGTCTCTTTTATCTAGTTTATCGGTACATTCGATCTATTGTTTGATAAAGAGTCTTTGAATTGCTGGCAATCCTTAAATCTTTTCTTGATATAATCGGCTTTTGACCAAGCTGAAGGAACCGAGAGAAACAATGGCAGACTGGCAAGAGATTGACGGCGGCGTAACGGCACCCAAAGGCTATAAAGCGTCGGGAATTACGGCAGGTTTAAAACCGTCTGGCGCACCGGATTTAGCCTTAATTTTTTCAGAAACCGAAGCGATCGCGGCTGGAGTCTTTACCACTTCAGAAGTTCGGGCTGCTTGCGTCGATTATTGCCGAACTCGTCTCCAAGCCAAAGCCAGTGCCCGTGCTATTCTCTGCAATGCGGGCCAAGCCAATGCAGCGACAGGCGATCGCGGTTGGGAAGATGCTCTAGAAAGCGCAAGTCTTTTGGGCCAAGCCCTGATGATTTCTCCCGACTTGATTCTGTTAGCCTCCACAGGCGTTATCGGGCAACGAATTCGCATGGATGCTATGCGAAGCGGGATTCCCCCATTAGTTGCTGCACTCTCAGAAGATGGGGGCGATTCGGCTGCTAAAGCAATCATTACAACTGATTTAGTCACAAAATCGATCGCCTTGGAAACGACAATGGATGGCCGTCCGGTGCGGATAGGCGGCATGGCAAAAGGATCGGGCATGATCCATCCCAATATGGCAACCATGTTAGCGTTTGTCACTTGTGATGCCGCAGTTTCTACATCCTTATGGCAGCAGATGTTGAAGCGAGCAGCCGATCGCAGTTTTAATCAAATTACGGTAGACGGCGACACCAGTACCAACGACACCTTAATTGCCCTGGCCAACGGTCAGTCCCGTACCGCAGCTATTACTGAAATGGGAGCCAATGCCGAAAAACTGGAAGCTATGCTCACAGCAGTATGTCAGTACTTAGCCAAGGCGATCGCCCGCGATGGCGAAGGGGCAACCTGTTTAATCGAAGTTCAAGTATATGGCGCAGCCGATGACGAAGCAGCCCGTCAGATTGCTAGAACCATTGCTGGCTCATCGCTAGTCAAATCTGCTATTTTTGGGCGCGATCCGAACTGGGGGAGAATTGCGGCGGCGGCAGGACGGGCAGGGGTTTCCTTCCATCAAGAAAACTTGCAGATTAAATTAGGGAGTTTCTTGTTGATGGAAAACGGTCAACCCTTAGAGTTCGATCGCCGTGCGGCAAGTCATTATCTCAAACAAGCAGCAGCAGGCGCATACTTGAAAGAAGATACAGTATTAATTTCGGTGTGTATCGGCAACGGCGCGGGAACGGGTACGGCTTGGGGCTGCGATTTGAGTTACGACTATGTAAGGATCAATGCGGAGTATACGACTTAGGTAGAACTTTTAGCCGAAGCGATCGGAATTATTTGAGGACAATGTGTAGTTAAAATTTGCGAACACTGTAAAGTTTGGAGTTGAAAACCATGAATCCTGAAGTAATTCGAGCTTTTACCCCTGTCTTCTTAGCAAGTATTGGTGGGATAATCGGATTGAGAGGATGTTCCAGCGCAAAGGCGCTAAGCAGCAATACTCAAAAGAGCAAGTAACTCGCTGGTTGACTTGGCTGGCGAAGCGGATGTCTCAAACCTCTCAAACCGTTTTTCTCATCGAGCAAATGCAGCCTGCTTGGTTGGAAAATAAGACGCAAAAAATCTTTTATGAATTGGGAAGTGTCGCGATCGCGGGACTGATTTTTGGCACGATCGGTCTGCTAAGTGGTAAATCGAGACAAAAACCATTCCCAATCAAGGAATTTGGCGATCGCTCACTAATGCCTTAATCGTCGGTGCGATCGGTGGGTTAATTGGCGGGCTATTGGGTTGGCTGATTGGCGTACTGATTTTAGGATTCAACTATTGGCTGTGGTTTGGGCTGATTTATGGGCTGACTATTGGGGCAAGCTTGGGCGGCGGTAAAGCCTGCATCCAGCACGTTACCTTACGCTCGATCCTTTCCTGGAACTCTTACATTCCCTGGAACTATGAGCGTTTTCTCGACTACGCCAGCGATCGCATTTTTCTGCAAAAAGTTGGCGGTGGTTACATCTTTATTCATCGAATGCTGCTAGAACATTTTGCCCACGGAGAAACTTCTCGGCTGAGCGATCGCGCCAAAGCATCAATCAAGCACAATTCAAGCGATATTCATCGCACTGCGACTCAGCCGTCAACCCCAGTTCAACACGATCTTTTCTGTAGCAATTGCGGTCATAAAAATTCGGCTAATTTCAATTTCTGTACCAAGTGTGGAACGCGACTGATTACTAAGTAAGGCAGAAGGGACTGGCGATCAGTGATTGGCGATCGGTGATTGGTGACTGATAACTGATAACTGGTAACTGGTAACTGTCCCACACTCCCCCTTCTCCTCTCTCTATCTCTGATGTTCTCCTAGTAGCCACAGTCCGACTCCCAAACCTAGAAAATTTGGGAACCAAGCTGCTATAAAAGGAGAAAAAATCCCAATAGTTCCGAAGCTTCCTAACAAAAATCCCAATAAATAATAACCAAAAATTATTCCTACACTCAAGCCAAAACTGGTTGCCCGACTCATCTGTTGAGGACGACTTCCTAACACCGATCCTACTACGCCAAATACTAAACAAACAAAAGGAAATGCCATTTTTTGTTGCGTTCGCACTTGAAACATGAGGAGTTTTTTTTCATCGCCCATGAGTCTCAGGAGTTTCATATATTCCTTTGCTTGGACAATGTTCATTTCATAGGGATCGCGACTTTGCACGGCTAAATCGAAGGGAACTTTAGAAAGGGGAAATTGTTCGTGTTCAAAAAAAAGGGTATCGCCATAGGAAGCATCGGGAGCAATATGATGAATTGTGCCCTGAAAAAAATCCCAAATTTGTTGTTGAGAATTCCAACGGGCCGAGTCACAAATAATAATGCGATCGAGATTTTGTCCCAACCATTGCAAAATTGTCAGCGTTTTCATTTCCTTGCCGTCAAACTTTTTGGCGAAAAACAAACTTTTTAATCTCTGAGTAGTTTCGCCATTGGGCAATGTCACGGTTTCATAGTCGGGATAGAAAATATCTTTTGTTTGCCAAAAAGGATGTTCTTCTTGAATCGATTCGATTAAGATGGCAGTAGCTCGATAGTTAGCCGCAGGGACGACTAATTCATTGAAGAGAAATGTTATTGCAGTAACCACTAAACTAAGAGCGATCGCAGGGGTAACAATTCGATAGAGACTAACACCGCAACTCCGCAAGGCAATTATCTCGCTATCGCTGCCCAGACGGCCGTAAGTCATTAAAGTCGCAAGAAGTACGGAGATAGGCAAGGCATAGGCCACAAATTCAGGCACTTTTAACAGCAGAACTTGCATTGCCTGCATGATTGGCAAATTGGAGTCAACAATTTTGTTGGCCAAGTCAGACAAGTAACCAACGGCGACACCGAGAGAGGAAAAAATCCCAACACTCAAAAGAAAGGGTGGAATCAACTCAGTAGCAATATAACGATCCAAAATAGATATGCCACCAAACCACGATTTGAGTAACAATGAGAGGGATTTATCGAGTTTCATGCCTGTGGCAAAATTGTTTCCCTGAAAATCTAGATTGATTTTAAACAAGTTCGCTGTAGAACAGCTTATCACTATGCGTTACAATTCTTAACAAAAACTATCACGCTTGAATGAACTCCCATGAAAACCGCATTAATTACTGGTGCTTCGTTTGGAATTGGTGCCGCTTTTGCCAGAGAATTAGCCGCCCGAAAAACTGATGTCGTCCTAGTTGCTCGTTCAGAAGATAAATTACAACAAATTGCCAAGGAACTCCAAGAGCAATTTCAGGTTCAAGTTGAGGTTATTGTTCAAGACCTTACCACGCCAGGAGCAACCCAATCTATATACGATACTGTTACTAAAAAAGGACTGACGATAGATTTATTGATTAACAATGCAGGATTTGGCGACTATGGCGCGTTTGTAGAAAGAAAATTGCAGCGACAAACAGAAATGATTCAACTCAATATCACCGTATTAGTTGAATTGTCTTATCTATTTTTATCTGGCATGAAGCAACGCGGTTCGGGGGGAATTATTAATGTTGCCTCTATTGCAGGTTTTCAACCTCTACCTTATCTCTCAGTTTACGCTGCTACCAAAGCTTTTGTTCTCAGTTTTAGCGAAGCGTTATGGGCTGAAAATAAAGATGCAGGCGTTCGTATTTTAGCACTTTGTCCGGGCCCGACAGAATCTAACTTTTTTAAAGTTGCTGAATTTCCGTCCTCTTTTACTAACCAAAATGGGAATCGATCTACTCCAGCAGAGGAAGTCGTCAGAGATGCTCTAAAAGTGTTGGAAAAAAATCAACCTACCTTGGTTACTGGCGGTTTTGGCAATCAAGTTATTGTTAATCTTCCTCGCTTCTTTCCTCGCGATTGGTTAGTTAGTGCAGTGGAGAAACAATTTAAAAATTAAAAAAGATCGGTTAAAATTGAAATCTTTTAAAAATTTATGTTCTCGATCGCCCGACAGAAAAAGGTTCGAGAACTTTTCTTATTTAAGCCATGAACATTCAAATGATTTTATTAAACTGTTTGCTTAGAGTCACAAAATTAAAACTCCCAACCTAAATTGATAGTACGATGTTCTGAGGATAGCTCGCTAATGCCACTGAGGTAATAGTCTTGAATTTTTTCAAAGATAAAATCATAGACTTCCTCAAATTTATTAAATTCATCCCAAAAAAGTTTAAAGTCTTTTCCCCAAGGAAAAATGCTAATAATGTAGTTATCTATTATTTTTTCTAGCGTTAAAGAAATACTGACTGTTTCTGAGGTAGATTTCTCTGGTAGATTGGGATTTTCATATAAAATCATTAAAAGATTAAAATGCATGATCCCGCGATCGTCTAAAGTGACATCCGTCTGCTCGATCGCGCATTGAAAATAATCGCTCATTTTCCGAACGAACGCATCAATAAAATCCTGACGCATTTGTATGGACTCTAGATACTCTTTTCTCGCATTAGCATAAGCTTGACAAAGTTCTTCAAATTTAGACATTTTTCACCCTTCTAAGCTATGTTTAGAAAAAACGGAACTCACTCAAATCGGATGGGCGATCGCATTTATTTCTCAAGGATACTAAAATCTCTCGTTGCTTTGATGGCAATTATCTTGGCAACAACAGTGACTCAAGAATTTCAGTCGGTAGCTCAGACAACTCAGTCTAATCCTTTAGAGCAGCCAATTCAAGATCCCCTGCTTCCTTCACGACAGCGATCGCTGACTCCTTTTGAAGTTCGCCGACTTCGAGAAGCGATGGATAGCATGAACGCAGACGCTCAAACTCAATTGCAAGCGGGAAATGCAGATAAAGCTTTTGAAATCTGGTATCGAGAACTGAGATTGAGAAGAAGTGTCAGTCGTCTAGAAGAAATACAAGCTTTGGGAAGAGTGGGACAAATTGCTTGGGAACGTACCCGAAGGGAGGACGTACAAATTATTAACAAACGCTTGAGTGTTATTCAACAAGAAGCGGAAGCTGAAGCACCTCTGAATCCAGAATTGTTAAACGCATTTGCAACAGCTTACCAACAGGTACATAGTCTTGATAATTCTCTTAATATTTATCAAAAAATTCTGGCTAATGCACGTCAAAAAGAAGATGTTGTAGCTGAAGAAGAAACACTAAAAACGCTAGGAAAACTGTATTTAGATAAGTTTGATTATCCCAAAGCAGCAGAAATTTATGAAGACTTGTTGAAGCGATCGCAAGCTAAGTCAAATACCTATGAGGAAGGAATTTATTTACAACAATTGGCTGAAATTTATAGTCAAGCTCTGCAACCTGAAAATGCCGTGCGGATTAAAGAGCAACTAGTCGATAATTATCTGAACAATCAAAAAGTAATGGCTTTGCCAGAGTTAAAATTGGCGATCGGCTCTGATTATGAAACTCTAAAACAACCCGAACAAGCTTCTCAAAACTATCAAG
>CAYTUO010000123.1:2602-10691 GCA_964441015.1 uncultured Pleurocapsa sp. | reverse complement strand
GGACAGTTTTGGGCCAACATGCGATCGTAGATATCCACTAGCGGATTGTCAGGCTCGATAAATTGGCTGCTGTCAATACAAACGAGATGAACATTTGTACTCAGATTGGGATTAGCGATAATCGCTTGGTGCAGGTAAGAGGGTAAGTTAGAGGGGTTGACCTCCTCTATTGGGGACAAGAAATCGCTCGCTGGTTCATCAGAGGAATCGTCTTTAACTGCGATCGCTCCTGTTTCTTCTTCGAGCGGATCTGGCTCTCCGTCAATTTCTGGCTGGAAGGGCAGAGGACGGAAGTACCAAGCTTGATGAAACTCTGGGTAAGGCAATCTTTGGGCGCAGTACCAGATGATTCGATAAAATGCCAGATCGGGTGTCTTACTTTTATAGAGAAAGTAGTCTCTCAAAGCAGAAACCACGGAAAGCATCTGTCTGTCTTGCAACAGGAAAATCAAACTGTCTGCGATTTGTTGGCGAATAGATTCGTCCTCGCCCGACTGAAGCAATCCCATTAAGACTGAGACGGCATCTCGATTACCTTTGCCAATTTTTCCTAAACTTTTGACAGCTTGTCTGAGCGTATCTTTATCTTTGGTAGATTGAATGACGCGGATTAAAGTAGCGATCGCGGCTGGACTATTGCTACCAATTTCGCCTAAACTTTCTGCTGCCAGAGAGCGGATGTCTTTCTCCCGACTCATGTGAATCAGTCGAATGAGGGCTTTAAGCGCTTCGGGATTGGCTGGATCGATTTTTCCTAAGCTATAGGCGGCTTGTCGGCAAGTAAATTCATCGTAAGTCGTCCGCAGGAGATAGCCCAGTGCGGCGATCGCTTCGGGATTGGCTGGATCGATTTTTCCTAAACTTTCTGCGGCTTCTTGACGGGTGCCTTCATCCTCGGCGTACTGCATTAATTTGACCAGCGCTGTAATCGCAACGGGATGATCGGATTGAATTTTCACCAGACTGTCAATAGCTTCTTTTTGCAGGAAAGAGCGTTCAGGCGATTTGATAATCTCAACGAGGGTATTGATCGCTTCTTGGCTGCCCGTGCCGATTTTCCCCAAACTGCTGACGGCTACCCAACGAACGAAGACATCTTCTGAGGTTTTGAGCAGTTGGACTAGGGCAGAAATGGCTTCTGGGTTGCCCGGCTCGATTTCGCCGAGACTGTAAACGGCTTGCTTGCGGATTTCTTCTGTCTTGGCCGATTGCAGAAGTTGGACGAGGACAGCGATCGCGGTGGGATTGCCCGGATCGATTTTTTCTAAGCTTTCTGCCAGTTGACGGCGCATTCCCTCATCTTCGGTGGAACGGATGAGTTGGACTAGCGTGGCGATCGCGCCTGGGTTGCCCTGACCAATAACTTCTAGGCACTGAAAGGCGCTACGTTGGAGGGCACTAGATTTAGCGGTACGGATGAGGTTAATGACCGTGGCGATCGCTTTCGGGTTGCCTTTGCCGATGTTTTCTAAGTTATCGAGGGCGATTTGTTGGATGTCTTCGGAGGTAGCGGGAGCGAGCAGTTGCATGAAAGTAGCAATGGCTTTTTGATTGCCGGGATCGATTTTCCCCAAATCTTTTGCGACTTGCCACCGGAGCGATTGCGAATCGGTCGCAGCCAAGATTTGCTCTAGGGCTGCGATCGCCTCTGGATTGCCCTTGCCAATTTTTTCTAGGCTACTAAAAGCCAACGCTTGAATTTGTTCGTCATCATTCGTCTCAATCAATTGCACCAGCAGGGCGATCGCTTTGGGACGATGCGTCTCGACTAAAACGGCCCTCGCTGCCTGGGCAATGGGACGCTCTAAACTGTTTTGAAAGGGGTTATCTTCGGGGAGATCTTCAAACCCCCACTTGACGATCTGCGTTACAATCTCATCAATTCTAGAGCAATCTGGAAACTCTGAGAGTCCTGCTGCTGCCAAGAAATAGGCGCGTTTGCCATAAAAGTTTTCAGACCCGCACCCGTCTTTAAACTCGACTAAAGCTTCGATCGAGGCTTCTTTATCTTCCTGGGCAACATCCTCCCGTCCCAACCAAAGTAAAATCGTCTGTTTCCAATGCGACTCGAAAACTCGATAGCTTCCTAGAGTGGGTTCTAAAGATTTTTGCTGCCCTAGTGCGCGATTTAAAAAGAAACGCCAATCGTCGAGTGCAGAGGCGGCAAAATATTCCTGAAATGTCCCATCAAAGAAAGCATAATATTTTTCCTGCGGATTTTCGCTAAACACGCCTACGGGTTGGAGCCATCCCAGTCGAATTGCCAAGCGAAACAGGGGCGTATCTTCTCCCAGGATTGCAGCGACAAGACGGTGAGGAATCTGATAGGGAAAGGATTTGGCTTGCATCGCTTGCAGCGCCAATTTTCCTAAAGCAGTATTCAACTGTTGCTGCTGCTCGGCATTGGTTGGTGTAGTCTCAGCTTTCCACTGATAAAACTCTGGAATTAAGCGCTGATAGAGTCCTGCTCTAGTGTTCGGCAAATCTTGGGGGTGCTGCTGCCACAGGCGGCACAACAAAGCCAAACGCAAGGGATTTTGCACCCAAGGGCGAATCTGTGCTTTTTCAGGTCGATTGAGGGCTTGAAATAATTGCTCTCCTAAATTTTCTCCGGTTTCTTGGCGATCGCTCTTCAGATGAGTCGGATTAAACCATTGTTCGATAAAGGCTTTAACTTGTTCTGGGTAGGTAAACTCTAAGGTTTTATAAGGATCGAAAGCAGAAAGCTCATTTTGATTGACTTTCCAAGTGTGAGTGCGGCAAGTTAAAACAATCCTTACTTTCTCTGTCCAACTGCGAATTTGTTGAGCAACAGTTAAGAGTTGGAGCAAGCGGTCATCGGCCCCATCTATTAATAACCACACTCGACCGCTATTGAGCAATTCTTCAAAGGCTTCTTGCCACTCAATGGGGGGGATATCTTCGCTGTTAGCCGCTTGAGGCAGCCATTTTTGTCGCAAATATTGATCGAAAAGATTTGTTCCCAGTTGGGAAGAACTAATCCAAATAGGCACGTCTTCGGTTTTTGCTAACACCCAATGAGCAATTCTTTGCAACAGGAGGGTTTTGCCCGTTCCCGACTCGCCAATCAGGGCAATTCTACGACCTTTGCTAGAATTTTTGCCCCCCTGTAAAACCTGCTCGAAAAACTTGTCTTGTGGGAAGGTTCTTACGATTCGCTCTTCTGAGAAATCGCGATAGAAATCGTCTTCTTGCGAGAAAATCTCGATCCCAGAACGTTGTTTGAGCCTCTCGACCGATCCCAGTGATATATTAATGATGTTATCTTCTTGCTGTTGAATTCCATCAGGTTGCGTGGCAAGAGGATTGATCGGCATCGAGTGATCGAGCATGGCACGACAAACTTTACGCCAGTTAATCTCAGATTTTTTTCGAGAGACAGATTTTTTAGCCTCTATTTTTAAGCCTTTTTCAGACATCATCTAAGCTATTCTCAAACCGATTGCACAAGTCCTATGGCAGTTATCTCAACCGTGGAGATTGCCTGCAATTTTAATGTACCCAAATCAAATGGAATACTATCGTAGGAGACGAAGGAGAAATTTATGGTGAATTGTGATTCCCTATTCAAATGATGCCAATGTCTTCAGTTGCAACATTAGCCTATCCTCAGCTAGAAGAAAAACTAGAACAACTCCGCAAGAGTTTGCGAACAGGACAGCGCAGCTTAGCCGACTGGAGAGGGGGACAGATGGCAATTTCTGCGGTTCCTGGGGCGGGAAAATCTCACAGTTTGTCTGTAGCTGCTGCGATCGCGATCGCCCGCTATCAACTCAATGCCAAAAAACAACTGGTCATCGTCACCTATACCCGTTCGGCCGCAGCGAGTATCAAAGACAAAATCAAAAAGCAACTTCAATATCTCCAACTTCCTGAAAATGGCTTCACTGTCCAAACCCTTCACGGATTAGCCCTCAATATTGCCAGTCGCCATCGGGAGTTATCGGGACTCAATCTCGACAGTGCTACTCTTATTACTCCTAACTCCTCCCATCGTGTGATTCGCGCCTCTGTCGAACAATGGATCAATACTGCACCTGCGAGATATCAAGTTTTACTGGAAGGATTGCACTTTGATGGGGAAGAAACCGAACGATTGCGCCGTCAGTCCGTATTGCGTACCGAAGTGTTGCCCAATCTTGCCCACACGGTTATCCGAGAGGCAAAAAGTTCTGGTCTTTCACCCGAACAATTAGAAGACATCAGTCAACAGAGCAGCGACCCTTATCAAATTTTAGCGATCGCGGCAGGATTGTACCAGCAATACGAACGATTGATGCGTTCTCGCGACCTGATCGACTATGACGACATGATTCTCGCCGCTTTGCGAGTTTTAGACCAGGAAGCCATTCGTCAGACCTGGCAAAATCAAATCTTTGCCGTTTTTGAAGATGAGGCCCAAGATTCCAGTCCCCTCCAGGAAAAACTGATTTCTCTTCTCGCCGCCGACCCCAATCATCCCGATGTTCCTCTCAATTTAATCCGAGTTGGCGATCCCAACCAAGCGATTAACTCCACTTTTACTCCTGCTGACCCGGTTTATTTCAACTGGTTTTGTACAACCTGTGAAGTTCAAGGAAACCTAGAAACAATGGATCGCGCAGGTCGCAGCAGTCAGATTATTATTGATGCCGCTAACTTCGCCCTGAATTGGGTTAATCAGAATTGGGGACAAACAGACAAGGGAGTAGCAGAAGATTTTCAAAATACAGCCTCCCTACTGCACAGAAGTTACAAGAATGGCATTTCTTCAAATGGTTGCGCCGTAAAAAATTCAGAATTTCCCTTCCGCCTGCAAGCTATTCGTCCCGTTGATGCGAGTGACCCGCAAACAGAAGCGAACCCCAAACCCGTCGGTCAAGGGTTAGAAATCTATTTTCCTGATGATATTTATGAGACGGTCGAGTTAATCAAAGCACGAGTTATTGAATTACTCAAAGCAGATCCCAAGCGCAATGCAGCCATTTTAGTGCGGGAAAATCGTCAAGGTCGTTTTTTAGCAGAACAACTGGAGAATTTACCACGGGAACATCATATAAAAGTGTATGAAGTCGGCGAGAGCGATCGCTTCTGTAAAATTCCCGAAGAAATCCTCAAACTCTTACAGTTTATCGACCGTCCCCATTCTCCCGATAATCTCAAAGCTGCTCTAGAAATTCTAGAACAACGGGGCCTCATTGCCGCACAAGACCTCAACGCTTTAGCAACCTATCCAGAACAATTCCTTTACCCCACTCCCCTCGATTTGCCCCAAAAACCCCACGTAGAGGCAGCTAGACGTTACTGTTGCAATCTTCTGCGAGCCAGACTAGAATTGCCCCATTATCAACTCATTCCCTTCTTGGGGATGTCCTTGAAATATACAGGATCTGAACTCGCTACCGTACAGAAATTATCCGAACGAGTCAATCAACAGATTGTCGGCAATAGTTCTCTAAAAACAACCCTAGCAGCCCTCAATGAAATTGTCAGTTCCGAACGCTTTGAGGCAGTAGAAGAAGATACGGACGACCAATACACGCGCGGAGGTTGCTTAACGATTATTACCATGCACAAGGCTAAAGGATTGGACTGGGATTACGTTTTCATTCCCTTCTTGCACGAAGATGTCCTACCTGGCAAACCTTGGGTACCTACATCGTCTAAATTCTTGGGCAATTTTACCTTAGCAGAAGTTGCCCGCGCCCAAATTCGCACGGCAGTTCACGGTCAATATCTCAATCGAGATCATTTACCTCGCATTCCTCAACCTATAGAAGCTTGGGAAGAAGCGGGAAAATTGAAAAAGGCAGAAGAATTCCGTTTGCTTTACGTCGCCATGACGCGGGCAAAACGCTTATTGTGGATGTCGGCGGCGACAAAAGGGCCTTTTCGCTGGAATACATTTCGGGGCGAGAGTGCTTCGCACACGCTTCGCGATCGCGTCGGTCATTTACAAGACAAAACCGCTTGTCCGATTTTACCTGCTCTGATGCGTCGGTTTCCTGAATCGCTAAATAATCTCAAACTCTAGATTGTTGCTTTTGAGAAAATCGTGAGTGAAGTGGTCAACGATATTGGTATCGCTCAATTCTAAATTATAAAAATCGACGACATCATGCTCGAAATAGGGCCCCGCGTGCCAAGTTCCCACTTCTAATTTAATAAAACAATGCCCAGGAATCCGAAACACTGCCATTTTTTCGATCTCTGGTTCGTTTGCTTGACAAGGCGGCGCAACGGCGATTAACCAATCTTTTCCTGCTAACGATCCCAGACATTGGGTGCATTGACTGTGACGAGTAATTTTGTGGAATTTGCGTCCCCGTTTGTGCAAGCGCATGATATAAAAACGGGGAATTCCATTTTGCAAATTTAATTGGGCATCAGTTTCATCGTAGGGTTTGCCGTCCTCACTGGGCGCGATCGCTTGTCCGTAGCGTTGAAAACGTTCTGGAGTAATCCATTCAGCCTGGAGTTGCTTGAGTAAGACGGGTTGACTCATAAGAAAATTTGACTTCAGGATTTGCAGAGCAATTTTTGTTTTTATCTTAGCTCTTTTCTATCCGTTCAACTGGCATGGGCGATAGTTACTTGTTGTTATTCTTCATGAGTGCATAATTTAGGGCTTTTTGCGCCGCTACTCGAATCAATTGATAGGGAGTTTTTTCCCCAAGAACCTGATAATCTGGCGCTCGCAATCCAGTCTCTGCAATTTCTTGGGATTGACCTAAGATCAAAACGGTAGAAGCATTCGGCGAAGTATTAACCAGATTTTTCAGAAAGTTTGTTGCGCTTTGGTCAAATGTCCAGAAAAAACCAACTGACTCTTGAGTATAGAAAGCGACACTGGGCTTTTTAAATCCAATCATCATCAACCTCTCTTCTGGTTGTCTTACCTGAGTGACAAGTTCAGAAAGTTGCCGCAAGGGAAGTTGACGAGTCATATCTATTAAAAAATAAGCGGGACTGAGCAAGAAAATAATAAAGGCAATAAATCCAATTAAATTAACACAAATTATCCAACGCCATTGCGCTTTATTTCTAAGAAAAAGAAGGCTCAAAATTCCTGCGATCACCCAAATTATTCCTCCTCGTAATGGCAATCCCGATTGTTTAATTAACTCAGATAACTTAACCATAGCAGCATCATTACCAATTAAGTGAGGAATTTGTAAGGAAGCGATAGCCAAAATAAATAACAAAAGCAAATTTAAAATTGCACTAATTAATAACCCATAATTGATTGTTTTAGGTTCATTATTTATTGTCGAATCTAAATCGCGGCTCAATTCTTCACTCCAAACCAAAGAAACGAGGATAGCCGCAGCCGGAATAAGCGGTAAAACATAGCTAGGAAGTTTAGTAATTGAAATTGTAAAAAAGACAAAAATAGCAACAAACCAAAAAAGCGCAAATAAACTGAGTTGAGCGTGACGAGATTGTTGCTGCCAAAAAGAGCGCCGCCAAAAGCGCAGACGAGTGATAGCAAAAGGTAAATACATCGACCAAGGAGCAAATAACCCTAGCACAATTAAAAAGTAAAAATACCAGGAAGCTGAATGATGGTTAACGACACTTGTAAAGCGCTCAAAATTGTGATAACCGAAGAAAGAATTAATAAAAGCATTCCCATTTTTTAGGGTGACTAAAATATACCAAGGTAAAGAAATAGCAAAAAAAATCAGTGCCCCTACAACTACTTTCATTTCTTGCAAAACTTCCCAAAGCTTTCCGACATAGAGCAAGAAAGACACGATAATGAGTGCAGGGATAACGATTCCGACTGGCCCCTTTGTTAAAACTGCTAAGGCAATTAATATATAAAAACCTAGATACCAACGATTAGGGATTGGTGATCGGTGATTGGTAACTGGTAACTGGTAACTGGTAACTGGTAACTGTCCCCTTGTCCCCTTGTCTCCCTTAACATATCCCCAGAAGAAACACAACAAAGCCGTTCCCATGCAACCGCTCAACAGCATATCAGAAACGCCTTGGCGCGACCAAGCGAGGGTTTGGACGTTAAGGGCAACTAGCGCAGCACCAAGCCAAGCAGACAGCCATAACTGACGCTGGGTTCTTCTGT
>CAYTUO010000123.1:0-2592 GCA_964441015.1 uncultured Pleurocapsa sp. | reverse complement strand
CTGTGTGTTAATATACCTTGCGCCGCAGCAGGCGTAGCGAAGCCGAAATAACGTAAAGTATAGAAGCAAAGAATTGTCAGCGCGATCGCAGCTAGTGCCGAAGGTAAGCGAACAGCCCATTCATTGACTCCAATTAACTTGTAGCCAATTGCCATCAGCCAATAAATCAGAGGCGGTTTATCAAAGCGAGTCTCTCCATTAAAATACGGAGTAATCCAATCGCCTGTTACAACCATCTGGCGGGCCGCTTCGGCAAATAAGGGTTCTGTTTCATCGATTAATCCAATACTGCCTAGATTCCACAGAAACGCCAGCCAGCAAATCAATATCAACCAGATAATCGAAAATGTCCAAACACCTCTTGGATACTTCTCAAAAGATTGCCACCAAGATCTGATACTTTGAGCTAACTTCAATTTCAACATCTCCTCGCGTCAGGTGTTACGTTAGCACATAGTCAACAAAAATAAGTCTATTTGGTTATTTCTCGGCTCAACGATCGCGATCGCTAACCAAAGGCAAGTTCGAGAAACAATTTAGGCAGGCTAGCATGATAGGGTAATCGCGACACTTCAGTGTTCTATTATTCCTTCTTAAGGACTACCAACCTAGAAGTAAGGCTGAAACTTCAAATAAAGAATACGCCTGTACTCGTTAATTCATTTCTCATTTTCTATTCCCAAAAAATTCCGATGAAGCTATTGACCAAACTCATAACGGATTTAAAACAAATATTCAAAGATGAAAACTTTATGGCATCGATCCACAAAGTTGAAAACCTTGTTTCAAAAGTTTTATCGATTGCTCTGATAATAGTTATCCTGGTTTCTCTGATCGACCTTATATTGATTTTATATAAAGATTTATTTACTACAGAGCCTTGGGGTTTTTTTGGCAAAACTCTTATTGAAATTTTTGGATTATTTTTAAATATACTAATTGCTCTAGAGTTATTGGAAAATATTACAGGCTATCTCAGAAAACATATTGTTCAAGTTGAATTAGTTGTCGTCACTGCTTTAATTGCCGTAGCTCGAAAAGTTATTATTTTCGATCCTAAACAATCTGAAAAGATAGATTTGATAGCTTTAGCGATCGCTAGCCTAGCTCTTGCAGGAAGTTATTGGTTAATTAAATGGACTAATCGATCACAAAAATAATTGTTAGCCAAATTGAAAAGTTTGATTGACTCAAAAAGTTGCAAAGTCACCGGAGTTTCGGGCATTTATCATCATTAGTATCACTCGGCGGGCGTTTAATCTCTCCCTCGCTGTAACCGAGATCGTACATACTGGCAGCTACAGAATTTTGTTCGGGTGGCGATTTGGGTTGTCCTGCCCAAGCATCGGCTTTTCCTAGATTAAACCAGTCTTCTTCAGTCATCGAAAAACTCAATTCGTCATTCATTATCGATCGCCTCCTTGATGGCTTTCGAGCGATCCTTCTTTGCCTACATGAATGAAAAGTATTCTTCTAACTTGACCTTAACACTAATCTCAAGGTTTAGGCTAAAAGAATGGTATTAACATTTTTGTACATTAAGATTGGTTGTTTGTGAGTCGTTATCGTCGCCCTCTTTGGTTGTATCCCTTATTTCAGATTCCTTTCCTGTTTTTATGGATCTTTTTGATTACGGCGCTTCTGTTTGTGTTGTTAGGAGTGGGTAAACCCCCAGTTGCCGTCGCGATCGCCCTAGATTTGAGTCCCAGTACCTACGACGGGAGAGGATTTAACGCGCCAGGGACAGTCATGGATAGAGAAGTTCAAGCAGTCAAAGCTTATCTGGAGAAAAACACGACGGCTAGTCTCGCCCAACCCAACCAAGTGCAAATCTTTGGGTTTGCTGGGGGAGTACGGCCTTTAACCCAATCTTTCCAAGATGATCGCCAGGGCAATACTCGCGAGTTAACCCAAGCCTTACAACCAAGGCTAGCAGAGATTTTAGGCAATGGCACTAATCTAGATCTGGCGATTCAGGAGGGAACTCAAGCTTTATCTAGCATCCGCGATCGCTGTCGAGAATTACTGTTAGTCACCGATGGGGAAGCGTCTGTTAATCCTCTAGTCATTGCCGAAGCTAGAACAAATCGCGTTAAAATTAATGCGGTCGTTATTGGAGCCGAAGCATTCGCGATACGGGCTGCTACTGCTGCAACAGGTGGTAAATATTTATCGAGCGATGTTAATAATTTAGACGTATTATTTACTAGCCAATTATTTGACCGTTTTAATAGTAATTGGAAATGGATTATCTTTTGGTTGGGATTAGCCTGGATTGCTTTGATGTGGGTGTTAATCATGCCGTGCGATCGCTGGATCTTTCAAGGATTCTTGAAAATGCCAATTAATATTTCTGGTAGATTAGCATTAGGGAATGCGCTTTTTTGGACGGCAGCGACTCCAGGGATTCTTTGGGGAATTTATCAGCTATTAAATTTAGGTTTGCCTTTGATTTCTCAGTGTTAAGCTGTTTTTAATTTTGTTGCTCTGATTGTCCGTTGCCGCGATCGCGTAGTAAGTATTCCCAAATTTGTCTAATTTACCTCAAACAGCAAGAAGGCTCACACCTACCCGAAGGGAGGTGTCGAGATG
>CAYTUO010000122.1:0-10737 GCA_964441015.1 uncultured Pleurocapsa sp. | reverse complement strand
ATGCGGTAATTAGAAATTTTGAAATTATTGGGGAAGCAACTAAGCGGTTATCTCCCGAAATAAGAGCAGCTTATCCAGAGGTGCCTTGGCAACAAGTAGCTGGTTTTAGAGATGTACTGATTCACGATTATTTGAAAGTCAACTTAAATCGAGTTTGGGGCGTGATTGAGCAGAATTTACCCCAACTAAAGGCAACTGTTGAGGCGATTAGGCAAGAATTAGGGGATACGTAAATATAGGCGTTGCACAATCATGAGATGATTTTAATAGGTGCGAAAAAATTTGGCGTTGCCTATTGGCGGGATGATTTATAATCAAGGAGGAAATTTTTACTCTTGCGATCGCCAACAAAACAAATCAAGATGAACTGTCCAAAATGTAGTTCTAATAAGATTAGAAAAAATGGTCATATCGGAGAAATTTTAATTCTAGTTATTGCTTGTGTTCGTTGATCGAAAAGCTAACTCAACAAAGCGACACTATATATGGTGTACTTGCGTAAGTACTATTGACTTTTGACTTCCGCGTAGCGGTACTAGTCATAAAAAATCCTCCGCACTTTAACAGACGGAGGTTTTTAGAGATAAATGAGGTCTAACGATTTTAGGCTTTATCGCCGCCGAAAATTTGGGTTTTAATCGCTTCAAACTCAGCTAGCAATTCTCTACGGGTTTCTGATTTCCAGAGGTAGCGCCAAACAAACCAAGCCGTGTATCCCATTCCAACCAATTCTAACAAAGGTGCGAGTAGGGGAACATCATCAACTGCATCCAGGACTGCTAAGGTGATTTTGACGGTAATGATACCCAAAACAAAAAGTAAGACGGTAATGAGAGGCTGTCTATAATCGGCAAAAAACTGACCGACATAATCGGGGATTTTGCCTAAAACATCCATCACGGGTTGCACCCACTGTTCCATAATTTCATTGGGTTCAACGTTTTTTTTCTCTATTTGCCCTCCAGTGCCAAGCTTAACGCCTATATCTTGTTGTGTTCTTTCTTCAGAATTCATATTTGACCTATCCTCATGGAAGATTAGATATTTTATAAACAAGAATCAGACAGTCGCCTAATCAAGCCAACTGACCAACTTTGCCCATATTATCAGACAGTTTCGATCGCTAGATCGTTACAAAAATTTTCAGTAAATTTAAAAGCCTACTTTAATAGTTAGTAAAAAAACGAAAACCCAGAATAATCTAGATTTTCGCTGGTTTATTTCGCTCTTGAGCTATCTTTAGCGAATACTGGCTGACAGATAGCTATCAATTACTTGACGAAACTCGCTTCTTTGCTTAACGCCTCGGACTTCTTTGAGCAGTTCTTTGTCCTTAAAAAATTGTACGGTAGGAGTCCCGACAACTTGACCGACTTGAGCAATTTCTGGATCGGCTTCGATGTCGATTTCGACAAAGTGAATCTTGCCCTCATACTCGTCCACCACTTTATCTAAAATTGGCTTGAGAGTGCGACAAGGGCCGCAGGTAGGGGAAACATACTTAACCATAATCAAGCGATCGCTTTCATGGAAGAGCTTCCGCAATGCCAACCCCCCATTATGGCGCGTAGCCTTGATGTCGAAAGTCTCTTCTGTATCCGCTACTGTCTCTTCCTCTTCTAATTTGGTTGGTTGTTCCGACTCTGGTGTCTGATGATATTCCTGAATTAGATTATGAGCAGAGAGCCAACGTTCTGCCAATAGCGCCGCCATGCATCCGGTTCCCGCCGCCGTGATTGCCTGACGATATTCGTGGTCTTGCACGTCTCCCGCCGCATAAACTCCCTCGACGCTGGTTTCTACTGTACCGGGTTTGACGAGAATGTAACCGACGGGATCTAACTCTAATTGTCCCTTAAATAGAGAGGTATTGGGCGTATGACCGATCGCGTAAAACAATCCCCTAACCTGCAATTCGCTTTCTTCCCCCGTTTTGTTATTGCGGATTTTCAGCCCTTGCATGCGGCCATTCTTGCCAAAAACATCAATCGGTTCTGTATTCCAGTGGACGGTAATTCTCGAATTATTCAACACCCGATCCTGCATGGCTTTACTGGCTCGCATTTCCTCTCTACGCACTAACAGATGGACGTGAGAGCCGTATTTGGTCAGATAGACTGCTTCTTCTGCCGCAGAGTCGCCGCCGCCGATGACCGCCAATTCCTCATTTCTAAAAATCGGGGTGGCTCCATCGCAAATGGCACAGGCAGAAATCCCGTTACTCCAAAATTGTCCTTCGCTAGGCAATCCTAAGCGTTTTGCGGTTGCTCCTGTGGCAATAATCATGCTATTAGCTCTAACTTCTCTTTCGAGAGAGCGCACGGTAAAGGGACGCTGGCTCAGATCGACGGCAACGACATCTTCTGTATAGCACTCCGTTCCCCAACGTTCGGCTTGTGCCTTCATTTTTTCCATTAATTGCGGCCCCGTAATTCCTTCTGGAAAACCGGGGAAATTTTCTACTTCCGTCGTCGTCATCAGTTGTCCGCCTGGAATTCCCCCTGCTTGGAAGCCTTCAAACATAACGGGTTTTAAGTTGGCTCGCGCCGCATAAATTGCAGCCGTGTAGCCAGCAGGCCCGGAACCGATAATAACCAGATTCTCTACAGTTGGCTTTGACATTCCCGATAAATAAAACTCATAACGACTACGCTTAATAGTATAGCGAATTTTGCGCTCGTCCGAAAAAACTTTTCAGAACTCAGAATTGGGAATTGAGCCTTCAAACAATTTCGTCGGCAAAACTGGTGGTGCGGATAAATTCAAAAGGGCCGGCGATCGAACCCCAAACCAGTTCGTCAGTATCGGGATCTAGTCCGCGATCGACACTAAATAATTTGTGTTCGTTAACCTCGAAACTATTATCTAAATAGGTGGTTTTGTTTTGACGGACGACAAGACAATTTTTTCCTGGCTTGATATAGCCTTTAAAGCCATGACCCGTCCAGTCTACAAACATATCGCAACCCTCCATTTTTTCCAAGCGATCGCTGGTCAGTTTTTGCAAGCGCTGCCAGTCGCGAGAGGCCCCAAAAAACTCTTCTTCGTCTTTAACTTTGTAATTTTCTAATTCAATGCGATCGCCCACCAAAGATAATTTAAACACCCTCAGACGATAGGGAGTGTTGAGCATGAAATCATAAGCTTGTTCGAGAAAAAAGCTAGTTCCCTCTAACACGGATAAAGATAACGGACGCATACAGACGCGAATATGAGCGAACAGAGGAGGATTTGCCCAAGCTTGTTCTTGATTGCTAAAATCTGCTGCCATCCAACGAGCTAGCGTTTTAAGATCGGTTGCGTGAGACATAGTGATTTTGGATTGGGGGTTTAAGTTCCGACAAGACGAAACAAGAGAAACTGAGTGACTTGTCCATCTTTAAAATTATCATCGCTAACGAGCCAAAGTGTTTGACTGCCATCGGGTAGCTTAGTCCCTAGAGTCATTCCCTCTAAATTATCTAGCTCGATGCCCAATTCGCTTAAATCGAGCAACAGTTTTTTCTTCAAAGGAACAATTTTCTGCTGATCGCCTTGAAAACTAAGAATAAGCGAGGTATCTGTTGCGTTAGCATTAACAACTTGAAAAATCTTAGCCCCAAAGCCAGACAACCCAAAAGTTCGCTCTAAACTGAGAGAATAACCTTCTTTCTCTAAAGCGGTCAGTTCGCTAAGTCCGCTAGAAAGCGCATCGCTTGGCGCAGCATCGAGTAAATAAAGATTCTCTGCCACCAGGACTGGTTCGCCAATGGGATTAATGACGTAGTGCATCAGACGAATTTTAGCGCTTTCTTGAGGGGTTTCTGGCGGGCTGTCTTGCACTAGTGCCGATTCGGTAGCTGTGAACAAACGGAAGGGATCGTCTTTCATAATGCTATTTTGAGCGATCATTAAGGCTTCAAAACCCAGATTATTCTGAATTCCGCGAGGTTTGACATCAGAGTCTGAGGAGAGTTCGGGTAAATAGCGCTGAGGAATTCTTAAAGTTTGCAATAATTGACCGTTGTTTAAGTCAAATTCGCCAATAAAAGGCGGTATCCCCAGATCGATCGCACCTTCACTAGAAATAAATAAAGTTCCTCGCGCAGACAGGGCGATTCCTTCACAGTCAACTGTTCCTGGCGAGTAAGTTTCTCCTCGTTCGTTTTTGAGAAATGTGACTTTTTCAATCTCTATTCGATCAAGGCTAACTTTATTTTTTTCCGAGCGATTGAGGTTGAGATTGAGGGTATAAAATCGAGCAGGAGCTAATTGAGAGCGATCGTCAGAAACGGCATAAAAACGATTTCTTTTGCGATCGTAAGTAATTCCAGATAATCCTCCTACAGTAGTATTTTGAAAAGTTTGCTTGGGAATCTGATATTCCCCTAAAAATTCTAGGGAGAGATCGAGAAACATTCGTTGTTCTGCCATGACTCGCGGCGCAATTCCACAAGCTGTCAAGATAAATATTAAAGTAATGCTGACGAATAGTTTTGAGAAGATTTTTCTCATAGATTTGGTTACTAATTATTAATTATTAACTTGACTAATTTTATCTTGCACAAAGAAACCATTGCTATCTATGCTATCATCAATAGACTTCTGACAAAAACCAGTTTCTTGGCGACCTTCTTTGCGTCTTTGCGACGGACTTCTTTGTGGCGACGCAGGTTCGCCACCCAGTCCTCGCCTTTGCGTGAGACAAAAAAAGTTATGAAAATTGAATCACAGACAAGGAATATGTTGCAAATCCAAAATTTAAAAAAGTCCTATGGCGATCGCTTGGTTTTGCAAGATTTAAGTTTTCAGATTAATTCTGGCGAGATTTACGGGTTACTTGGTGCGAATGGTGCTGGAAAAACGACAACGATTAATATTCTTTGTAATTTACTCAAAGCTGATAGCGGAAATATTTTAGTGAGCGATCGCCCGGTTTCAGAAGCGACTAAAAGTTGGATTGGTATTGCTCCTCAAGAAAATTTACTCTATCCAAGTCTTACCTGTGAAGAAAATCTCAATTTTTTTGCTCAAATTTATGGTTTATCAGGGAAAAAACGCCATCAACAAATTGAAGCAACTTTATCAGCCGTTAATCTCTTAGATAGGGCAAAAAGTCCGATAGAAACGCTAAGCGGCGGAATGCAGAGGCGGGTGAATATTGCTGTAGCCTTAGTTCATCAGCCTAAATTATTGATTTTAGATGAACCGACAACCGGATTAGATATTGAAACTCGTTATGAAATTTGGGAGTTAATTTTGCAACTCAAAAGTCAAGGAATGACAATTTTATTAACGACACATTTACTGGATGAGGCGCAACGTCTTTGTCAAAGAATTGGGATTTTAAAAGAGGGAAAAATTATTGCCGAAGGAAGTTTAGACGAATTGCGAAAATCTATTCCGGCTAAAGAAATTATTGTCATTGCCACAGAAGAAGAAGACCGCGCGATCGCTCGTGCTAATTCACTAGGATTTATTCATCGGCGCTATGGTAATGACCTCGCTTTTTGGTTGCCAAATCATCTAGAATTAAAAGAAATTTTGACTTATTTTGCCGGAATTTCTCTCGATTCTATTTCTCGACAATCAATACAGTTAGAGCATATTTATATTGAACTAATGAGAAGGTGACTTATCAGTTATCAGTGTCAGGAGTTTTGTAGAGGAATTGGGTGAAAGGGAGGGTGAGAAGGGCTGCACCCAATCAACTCTAATTTCTGCCTTCTAATCTTTGAACTCTAGCTTCTAAGGCTCTGAATCTTTCCTCAATGTCAAGATGTTCGGACTCATTAGTGATGCTGTAACCCGTTAGCTGTTCGATCCGCCTCTCATGGCGGTTAGACACCTCAATCAATCGGGTCATCTCCTCAACCATTATGCCAATAGTCTCTCTTTCTCGTTCCTGGGTGTCTTGTAGGTGAATTTGTCTCTCCTGTAGCTCTCGCGTGACCGCCATCATTTGCTCAAGAAATTCTCGGTCTCGACGTTGCTGCTCTAGCATGGTGATCTGATTCTCTTGAATCTTTAGCTGTCCCTTTTGTAGCTCTTTCTGAACAGCCAGCATCCCCTCAATGGTATGAAGGATTTCTTCAAAAGTCATAAATGATAAACTCCTATTAGGAATGAAAAAGTTTTCTCTATGTCCCCTAGCTGCAACTAGGGGATTAGTTTTATTATCTATCGTCTTATCCAGACCACGGTGCTATTAAAGAACGCGCGAAAATTCGCGATCCCTATCAAAAAACTGGCACTTCGATCAATTTGGATTTTTGATTAATTCTTCCTCTGCCCTGGAGCCTTCTGCCTTCAATGACTAATCCCTAATTACTCCAAAATTAAACCATCTAATCCGCGATTCTTCAGGCTTTGTAGAGCTTGATCTGCATTGTCCCAGCTACTAAAAACGCCAACTTGCCACATCGCTCGCCCTTGATAAACAGTCCGAAACGCATCGGGATAAAGCGATCGCACTTGTTTTTGTTGATTAGTATCAGACGTGGCGATCAGCACTCGATAGCTTTGAGTCCCCGTTGGCACATCTGGTGCAGACGCGCTAGCTTGATTACTGGAACCAGGAAGAGAACGAGGAGCCACTGAAATCATATCAGATAGCGTTCTTTCTGAATTGGACTTCGGACTAATCGTCGGTCGCGGTACGACTTGAGAGTTACTTGCTTGAGGCGGTGGAGGAAGGGGCGGAAAACTGGAGATTGAATTGGTAGAAGATGGGGGAGGAGGAGTATTTTGCGTCTGTCCTGAAGGAATGGTAGGAGGAAGAGGAAGACGGCCCGAAGAAGGGGAAGAGGATGTAGTGCGAGCATCTTGCTCGCTAGTTAAGAGGGAAGAGGAGGGACGAGATGCGGAAAGCGAGGGAGGAAGAGGGAGAGAAGAGGGGGAACGAGGCGAGGAAGAAGATGAAGGGGTAGGATTTTGGGCAGTAAAAGTAATTTCTTTGACCGTGCTGTTAGATTGAGGATCAGAAGGCTCTGCAAGACTTGTGTTAGTGCGATCGCTCATGGTAGGAGGGGAATCAGAGAGGGAAGATTCGCCATTTTCTCTGGGAGGGCGTGCAGCTACAGTTGTCGTAGAATTGCTGGGAGCATTCAAGGCGGTGCGATCGCCACTAAAATAAACATGGCCGAGAATTTTTCCTTGATAAGCGCGTTTGCTAAATTGCCAACCCGGATTGAGAACAATCTTTAAAAAACCCGCTTTCATCCCATAGGTTCTACCCACAATAATTTCGGGTTGACTGAGGTTGGTTCGGTGCGTTCCAATAAGAAAAAGCTCGCCATTGCGCTCTACAATTCGTAGAAGATAATTTAAGCCATAATCTTGACCTTCAATGCGAATAGAGTAGCCATTGCTGTCAGTGCTGCGATTGCAACTCCCCGTGAAGTCAAAATTCAACAATAATGGTTCTACCAGAGTGGGATTAGAACCGCTTTCACTCCAACACTGCTGCTGTCCGGGGATCTGTTCGATTACGAGCAAATCGTATTTGCGATCGCCATAGGGTCTAGCAATAGCAATGACTTGGTTTTGATCTATTTGTTGCTCTTCAAAAGTACTTGCGGCTTTAACGGAATTATCAATAGCGAGATTCGTAAACGTTGCTGTAGCTACAACTGCCAATATTCTTGCAAACGCGAGTGTGAGTTTCATAACCATCTAGCGATAATACTGACGTTTCCTAAAGAAGTTAGATCGGGCTTTCTCTGAATGTAGACGAGAGTGATAGGTTTTTGTTTACCCTATCTCAAAATTTGGAATTAAAAATTAAGAATTCTTTAGGTATGATACAATCTCGACAGTCTATCCGTTGTTTGTAAGTCATTGTATAAGCAGTGAAGCTTTTCATCTATCACACCCCCGAACTGACTCCACCAGACTATTTACCAGACTGTGCTGTCGTTATCGATGTTCTGCGAGCGACCACAACCATTGCGACTGCCTTAAACGCTGGAGCCGAAGCGGTTCAAGCCTTTAGCGACCTTGAAGAGTTAATGCAAGCAGGCGAAGCTTGGCTTCCAGAAAAACGACTCCTCGCTGGAGAAAGAGGCGGCGGTAAGGTAGAAGGCTGCGACTTAGGTAACTCTCCCCTCGACTGTACGCCAGAGGTAGTCCAGGGAAAACGACTGTTGATCAGTACGACTAATGGTACTCGCGCCTTACAACGAGTCGAGAAATGCTCGGCTGTTATTACTGCGGCTATTATCAATCGTCACGCTGCTGTCCGCTTTTTACGGGAAAAACAACCAGATACTTTATGGATACTCGGTTCTGGATGGGAAGGTGGCTATTCTCTAGAAGATACGGTTTGTGCGGGAGCGATCGCTCAATCTCTGATCTCGCAGAGTACCGAACCCGCGACGATTGGGAACGATGAAGTTATTGCCGCGATCGCGCTTTATGAACAATGGAAAGATAATTTGCTGCAATTGTTCCACCACGCCAGTCACGGTCAGCGTTTATTACGGCTAGGATGCAATGAAGATTTAAAATACTGTTCTCAAATCGATAGTTTAGATATTTTGCCAATTCAAAAAGCGCCTGGCCTGCTAGTAAAATTGCAGCAATAATCTATTAAAGTTATGATTATTTCTCACACTCACAAATTTATTTTTGTTCATATTAATAAATGTGCCGGAACTTCTATCACCAAAGCTTTACTTCCTTATCTGGGAGAAAACGATATTGTTTTAGGTCTTACTAATAAATCCGTTTCTTCTCCACTTATTAAGCAGAAAATAGATAGAGGATTTTCTGTAATTAAAGCTTTATTTCCCTATTTAGAAAAAAAGTATATAAAGCAAGAAAGTTTAGTTGTGGGCTTAAAAGAGTTCGCACGCGAAAGAGAACAATGGCGAACTCAAAATGGATATCAAATCTATAAACATTCGACGGCTGCTCAAATTCGAGGATTTGTCAGCGATGATATTTGGAACGATTATTTCACATTTACATTTGTGAGAAATCCTTGGGATAAAATCGTATCAACTTACTTTTGGTATAAAACACGCGGCTGGACAGATTTAAAGGGAAGAGCCGAACAAATTAGAAATCTTCCCGACTTTACCAGCTATGTCAAGTCTGAATATTTATTTGAACTCTCCTGCTCTTCTTTTATATTTGATTCCGGTAAACAAATTGTTGATTTTGTAGGTCAACAAGAAAATATTGAGAACGATTTTACCTATATTTGTAATCGAATAGGTTTACCAAACATTAAACTTCCTAATGCTAATTATTCCAAGCGTCAAAAAGATTATAGACAATACTACAACGAAGAAACTAAGCAAATTGTTTTTAATAAGTACGAAGATGATGTAAAAAACTTCAACTACCAATTTTAGAATGCAGAAGTTCAGTAGTTCAGTAGTGTAGGTTAGGCTTTGCCTAACTTAGGAGTTCAGGAGTAAATATTCTCCATTCTCCCTTGTCTCTTTATTTTGGATTTTGGATTTTGTGAGACAGTTCGAGTCTTGGCGGTTCCCGTCGAGTCGAAACTGTCGAACCCGAAGGGGATTTTGGATTTTTGGATTAATTTCTCCTCTGCTCCCCTGCTCCTCTGCTCCTCTGCTCCTCTGCTCCCCACACTCCCCACACTCCCCACTCCCAATCACCAATCACCAATCACCAATCACCAATCACTGATACCGGCCTTTTATCTACCTGGCATCGTATATTTAAAGTTCATCAGCCCTGTATAGCCTGAAAGCTCAGCAAGTTTTTCTGGCAATTGAACCCCTTGATAAAACTTACCTTTAATTTCCCAAGTAGGATAAGACTTAATACTTGCATCGATACAAGCTTGAGTTTGTGGGTTCTTTCCTTGAGGATCGCATTCGATATACTTAACTTCTTTAAAAGCTTCTTTCCCAAATAACTGCTTTTGCTCGTAGCAATGAGGACACCAAAACGCTCCATACTTTTTCGCGCCAATAGCTGTTAGATGCTTCGCCAGCGCAATTTCTGCCTCTCCAGAAGTCGTGGTAATTTCCCAACCCACGGGAGCTTGAGGATTAGTCGTCGGTTCGGGGATAGGAGTACGTCCCCCCGATGCTACGGTTGAAGGGTTATCAACATTTGCGTAAACGGCGAGTGTTCCGACTATCGTAATCGTCCCGACAATAATTGCCGTGAAAATGATTTGACCCAACTCTTCCCACTCTCGACCCACAATCGCTAGCACTAATAAACTTAGAGAAAATAAGGCAGAACCAATACAGTAAGGACAAGGCGTTTTCAGTTCTGTTGCCAGAATGTACATCAAATAACCGCTAAACACTGCCATTGAAGTTGCCCCTGCCAGCAGCAGCAGCCAAGTCCAATTTTCTAGTTGCCTTCTCAATCCCTTGTTTTCCTCCTGGTTAACGAACAGGGGCCCCAAGGCAAAAGTCGCCATGCTGGTATAGGCCAAAAACCCAAACAGACTCAAGGGCAGCCCAAAAACCGTAGCATAGGGGCTGTTGAGAACGTCACTACATCCCCCAGATCGGGCAGCTTCGACAGAACAGGCAACATCTCCACCTGTCAGCTTTGTTACAGTTAGATAAGCGGTGAGGATGGCTCCAACAATGGCGATCGCGCCAATCAGAGGGCGAGACCAGCGATAAATCCAAGGAAGAGAACGTCGGCGACTCATGACAGTTATTAGTTATCAGTTATCAGTGATTCTAGCAATCATTTATTGAGGAATTGACATCTCCCCGCTTTGAAAAACGGGGATTCTGGAAACAAAGTTTCCGCAAC
>CAYTUO010000121.1:0-10793 GCA_964441015.1 uncultured Pleurocapsa sp. | reverse complement strand
TGATTCATCCCTATCCAACTCAAGCTGAAGGCATCAAGAAAGCAGCCGATGCTTATCGTCGTACCCTGCTAACACCAACATCGAAAAAAATCTTGGGATTGCTCACAAAGTTTTCTTAGCGGTACTTAGACAAAAAACAAGAACAAATTCATTCGAGCATCTTATAAGGTTTTTAAAGACAGGACTAAATTTCATAGCTAAAACAATTATTCAATAGTTCATAATAAGAAGTTCATTAATTTGTCCTCGTTTTTGAGCGTTGCTATTAATATTGCGATTTGCTTTCACTCGTTCTATTCTGTAACCTTGATAAGCAATTTCAAAAAAATTATCACTAGAATCTTCATTTTTCGGATCTGAATTACTTGACATTAATTTTGCGCCTTTGCCAGCAAGTAAATTAAAAAAGTCTCGCAAACGAAATTGTTCAGACTCATCAAAATTATATTTTGAATAAGCAGTAAAATCAGCCGTATTGCTAATGGGTCTGTAGGGGGGATCGAAATAGACAAAAGTTTGAGCATCTACCCATTTTTCACAGTCTGTAAAATCCCCACAATGAATCTGAGTTTTTTGCAGAATTTTAGAAACTTCCCTCAGATTCTCTGGATTACAAATCAAGGGATTTTTGTATCTTCCCATTGGGACATTAAAATAGCCTTTTGAGTTAACGCGAAAGAGTCCATTAAAGCAAGTACGATTTAAGAAAATTAGCTGTGCAGTTCTCTCTACCCAGTCTTGATTGTAACTTTGAAAATAAAGCTTATTGCGCTGGAGATTAAAAAGCGATCTTATATAATAATAATAATCTTTCTTCTTTGTTTCATCTAGCGATAAATATTTAATCTGAATTCCAGATAAAATATCAATTAATTCTTCTACATTGTTTTGAATAGTTTTATATGCCAAAATTAGTTCTTCATTGACATCCAAAATAAAAAAATCACTGATATCATATAACTTGGCGATATAGAAAAAAACAGCACCACTGCCTACAAAGGGTTCAACATATCTTGTAATTAAACCCTTTTCTAACTCATCTGGTAGATATTGATTTATTTGTTCTAAAAGTTGACTTTTTCCTCCAGCCCACTTTAAAAATGGTTTTACGTTTAAATCAGCTTCATTAATTAACTTAAATGGTTGAATCATCTCAATAAGAAGTCACCCAATATATACGCCTAGTAAAGCTTTTCGGAAATAACCTATCAGTAATAAAAGTCTAAAAGGTTGACCAGTCAATCGATGAAAGTATTTTGGATGAAAGGATTAATTTTTCCTCTACTCCCAATCACCTTCTCACCAATCACCTTCTCCCCAATCACCAATCACTAATAGCTAATTTAAGAACATCCCGAATTAAATCTGAGGAAACCTGGTCAGTTATCGTGACTTTACCTATCTGGGTGGGAAGAATAAATCGAACCTTTCCTGCTTTGACTTTTTTATCAGTTTGTAAGGTTTCTATAGCTGCTTCGCTATCTAAAGTTGTAGGGATTTTAATAGGCAATCCTGCTTTTTGAATTAACTGATTCTGACGGTCTTCTTCCGCTTGAGTCCACAATTGTAATTCAGTCGCAATTTTTCCGGCGGCAACCATTCCCATTGCTACTGCTTCGCCGTGATTAATAACACTATATCCCGTCAAACTTTCTATGGCATGACCGATAGTATGACCATAATTTAAAATCGCTCTCAATCCCGCTTCTTTTTCATCTTGTCCTACAACATCTGCTTTCGCCTGACAAGAACGAGTAATAATTATTTGCAATAATTCTTCGCTCAAATAAGCAATATCATCTAATCGTTCTGCTTGCTCTAGTTTAGTAAATAAATCTACATCCCAGATCACCCCATATTTAATAACTTCTGCCATGCCAGCGCGAAATTCTCGAACGGGTAAAGTTTTTAATACCTGGGGATCGATTAAGACCAAACGAGGCTGATAAAATGCTCCAATAAGATTTTTTCCTTTGGGATGGTTGACACCTGTTTTGCCACCAATAGAGGCATCAACCATTGCTAAAAGTGTGGTAGGGACTTGGATAAAATTAATTCCTCTCAACCATGTAGCTGCCGCAAACCCCGTCATATCGCCAATTACACCGCCTCCCAAAGCTATCATTGTCGAGGAGCGTTCTAAGCGATTTTTCAAAGCGGTATCGTAGATTCGGGCAATTGACTCTAGAGTTTTATGGACTTCACCTTCAGGGATTGTATGCTTAGAGATATCAAAACCAGCATCTTTGAGAGAAGTTAAGGCAATTTCTCCGTAATGCTTAAAAATCTCTGGATTAGAGATAATAAGAACTTTTTTACCTACATTCAGTTTACTGAGATAGCTACCCAGTTGACTTAAACTACCAGGCGCGATCGCGATTTCATAAGCGTTTTCAGGTAACTTAACAGGAATAACAGAATACATAGGGAGTAAAAAATAGAGAATAGGAACTTTCCGATCGCAGTATCACCAAGAGTACAATATCAAAGAATAAATGTTTAGTAATTTTAAGGGAAAATCTCGATGTTTGCCGTCATCTCCTATATCGCCATCATCTTGCTCTTTACAGCACTTGCGCTAGGACTGTACTTTGGCTTCCGTACTATCAAACTAATCTAGCCTAAAGTTTGGGAAAGTTCACAATTTTCTCGCTGACGGCAGTCCAAGATATTTTTTTGGCTGCCGTTTTTGCTTTTTTAAGAATTTTGTAAGCGTTCAGGGGGTGCAAAAACGATGCCAAACAGAATGACGTTGAATCAAACAATGAAGTAATAAAACTACCTGTATTCACAAAAGGGAGTAGTTACTCATAGCGGGTAAGGGTTGAAGGTCGCCCTTCTTCCCTCCCCTTAGTAACCTAAATTCCTTGCGGGATTTAAGCCAGAGGTGGTTCTCTCCCTTAAAAGAGGTGGGTTTTGCGCGAGACTATATAAGCGGCTACCCCCTTTTAGCTTTCAATTACTCCCACTCAATCGTGCCAGGAGGTTTAGAAGTGATATCATACACGACGCGATTGACTCCCTTGACTTCATTAACAATCCGATTCGAGATTGTCTCTAGTAAGTCGTAAGGAACTCGCGCCCAATCAGCCGTCATTCCATCCTCGCTAGTGATGAGGCGCAACACAATGGGATGGGCATAGGTACGCTGATCTCCCATTACGCCCACACTCCGAACCGGAAGTAAAACGGCAAACGCCTGCCAGAAGTCGTGATACATCCCACCTTGGCTAATTTCATCTCGAACGATATAGTCTGCATCGCGGAGGATATTTAACCGTTCGGAAGTCACTTCTCCGATGATCCGAATAGCTAAACCAGGGCCGGGAAAGGGATGGCGGCGAACGATTTCTTCGGGTAGACCAATGGAACGAGCAACGTTACGGACTTCATCTTTAAACAATTTCCGTAAAGGTTCAATTAGCTTAAAGCGAAGGTTTTTCGGCAAACCGCCGACATTGTGATGGCTTTTGATTTTGACAGCTATTCGTTCTCCAGTTTTGGGATCGACGTTGCTATCGGCTGACTCGATTACGTCGGGGTAGAGCGTTCCTTGAGCCAGATAGTCAAAAGGGCCAAGGCGTTGGGATTCTTCTTCAAAGACTTTGATAAATTCGTGACCGATCAGACGGCGCTTTTCTTCAGGATCGGTTACTCCTTGAAGTTGAGCAAGGAAGCGATCGCGGGCGTTTACATACTCCACGGGAATGTGGAACTGCTCGTTAAAAATTTGCATCAAGCGTTCTGGTTCTCCTTTCCGCATGAAGCCTTGATCGATAAACATACAGGTTAGGCGATCGCCAATGGCACGATGCAGCAAAAACGCGAGGGTAGAAGAGTCTACGCCCCCAGAAAGGGCAAGTAATACCCGCTTATCCCCAACTTTTGCCCGAATTTCCCGAACCGTTTCTTCAACAAACGCTTCTGTCGTCCAAGTCGGTTCGCATTCGCAGACATGGTAGACAAAGTTGCGAATTAGAGCAATCCCGCCGATAGAATGTACCACTTCTGGGTGAAACTGAACGCCAAAGAGTTTCTTCTCATGATGGGCGATCGCGGCGCAGGGAGTATTGTCTGTATGTGCCAGGATTTCAAATCCTTCTGGCAAAACTGTACAGGAATCCCCGTGGCTCATCCACATCGTTGAGCTATTTTCTACATTGGTTAGCAGGTCGGTCGGATCGTCAATATACAGGGAAGCCTTTCCGTATTCTCCCCGTTTGGCTCGTTCTACCGTACCGCCTAACTGTTGCACCATCAACTGCATTCCATAGCAGACTCCCAGAATGGGAATTCCCAACTGCCAAATTTCTGGATCGCAATGAGGCGCACCCTTGTCATAGACGGAATTAGGCCCGCCGGAGAGGATAATCCCTTTGGGACTTAATTTTCTCAGTTGTTCGGCACTGGTACGATAAGATAGGACTTCTGAATAAACCTTAGTCTCGCGAATCCGACGAGCAATCAACTCAGAGTATTGAGAGCCGAAGTCAAGGATCGCTATCATTTGGCGATTGAGACTGGAATCGAGAGGCTTTGTCGGCAAAGTCTCTTGCGTTTGAGGAGTTACTGGTGTTTGTGCAGTCACTATTTTTGTGGATCGACAGATAGAGATTAGCGGTTAATTTGTAATTTAGAAAATGTAGTTTTTGGGGCTGATTCCACTAATTATGGAATACTATCTTAGGGATTTGTTGATAGTAAAATATTCAAGCCATTATACCATAAGTCAAAACCTAAAATAGTTCTCTTTGAACTCAACTGACAGTTTATCAATGCTTTCTGAAAATTTCTTCTGAGTACCGTTTTGCTTGGAAAACCTGGAGGAAAGGGTTTGGGACTGGCGATCGTTAAAAGGATTGTAGATGCTCACGGAGGGACATTATCAATTCAATCTGATGCATCGGCAGGTTGTGAAAAACTGGATCGCTTGCTGGCAGAAGATTAGACAACTAAGTAAATCGCGATCGCGAACGGCACCACATCAATAAAAAAAGCTCTTCACACAAATGCCTTGCAACACTTGGCGAGAGACTAGCATGATGGCGATCGCGTCTTAGTCTTTCAACAATAGCTTAAATATACTTTCCACACATCCAACAAGCAATGCACGATTGGCACGATCCTTGCAATTGTCGATTTTGTAATTGAGCTAGACAAGAAGAAGAAAGTTAATCTATTCTTTTTTTCTTTTGCTAAAAGTCATTAATTTGCGATCAAGTTGTTCTCGAATCATTTCAATGAGCCACTTTTTAACATCTTGTTCTTGCTCTAAGTTAGCTAAAAATCTCGCTTGTACTGCCAGTTCAGCAGGAATCGATAAAGAGATGGGTTGTTGATTAATCTGTATTGGCATTTCCCAAGCTGACTCATCATCTGCTTGACTTTCAACGAGTCTATCGATCGCATCTTCTGATAAATTTTCCTGAGTTAATCGATCGCTGATGCTCATATTTGCCATCCCGTAATAATTCGCTAGACGATTGGTATTGGCAGTCAACAACACCATTAACATTAAACCAAAAGCCATCAGGAATTCTGCGAAAAACGCGATCGCCCATCCCTGTTGTCCTGGAACCGTTACGACATAGCTGACAGGCGGTTCGGTAAACAGTTGTTTGAATAACGCAGCTACCAGCACCACTCCTATTACGCCACCGATGAATTGAGCGAGGACGTAGAAAAAAGCATCCCAAGGAGTCAATTTACCCAGGCGGAAGAAGGTGAGGGTGACGGCAGGATTGAGGTGTGCGCCAGAACGTTTGCCCCAAGGGGAATAGATGAGCGCGATCGCGGTTAGTCCCATAGCAAGACCAATAGGAATCCTTCTTAAAAATGGATCGGCAATGTAATGTTTAATCGGCGAAGCATCAATTTCGATCGCGGTTACGACTGCGCCTGCTGCCACCATGAACGTACCTAACCCAAATGCTTCAATAAGGTATTCTTGCCAGTGGGTTCTAAGCGATTGAATCATTTTGCTGATAAGGTATGATCGATGACTAACGACCAGATTTTCTGAGCAGTATAATCAGACCAGCTTTGTGCAGAGGTGTCTGCTTCATACTGCTTATCGGTTTGAACGAGCAATTGAGTTAGTTGTTCTAAAGTAAAAGAGGTATTTAAAAGTTTATTCAAACCATTTTTTAGGGCATAATCGGCATACCACATCGCCCAATCGCGATCGTAAACGCCTTTGAGGATATCCTGTTCGTATTCGTGATGTGCCATACCTGCTTGAGACAGCAGAGACGAAATTCCTTCAATATTATTAGGTATCATCTTTAAACTTCTCCTTATAATATTTCATCTCTCACTCCTCATCCTGCTACACTGACTTCTATCCTGCCAGTCTCGGAACAGGTACTTACTTGCAAAACGGTATCCATTGCATCCATGCCCATCCGTGCAGCCATTTCAGGACATGGTTTATTCGCGTGAAAGTTCATTGTCGTCTCGCCTTTTTCGCCCACGCTAACTGAAGTGCGCCCAAACCTCAGTACAGTCGCCATCCAAACTAGCTCGCTCATAAATCTTTCTAGACGGCGAATGTAGGTAGCTTCATCTATTAGCTTACCCGACTCGTCAAAGAGATTTTGAACGCTACCAAAATTGAGATCGTAGAAAATCGCCATCAATCCCAACTCCCGCATCACGGGCAATAGGTTTTGAATGACTCGCGTACCGCCAAAGGGTCCAGCCGAAACACCGCACAGTCCAACCGCTTTGTGAATATATTCTTTCAAACAAGTATCAAGGACGTGCTTGAGCAACCCTGGATAGCCGTGGTTATATTCTGGCGCGACGATAATTAATCCATCTGAGCGTTCCATTTTCGCGGAAAATTGCGGGTCTTTTATCGTTTCTCCGGCATCATCAACAGGAATTGGCAGAGTGCGAATATCGATTAATTCCGTCTCGATATTGTTCCACTGACTAATTTGTTCTACAATCCATTTGGCAACGGATTCGCTGTGGCGACCTTGGCGGGGAGTACCGAGGATGACTGGAATAAACAGAGGTACATCTGACATAATTCTGTTCTCCTTACTGTTCCTGATAGTTCCAGGTTAAGCCACCATCGACAAAGAAGGTCGATCCGGTAATATAATCTGCATCAGAAGAAGCTAGAAATGCCACCATCGCAGCCACATCGGAGGGTTGACCCAAACGACCGAGGGGAATATTCTTGAGCAGTGCGCCCAACTTTTCGGGGTTGTTTAACAGCTTGGTATTGATGGGAGTTTCAATCGCTCCTGGAGCGACATTGTTAATGGTAATGCCGAAGGGAGCGAGTTCTACTGCCAAGTTGCGGGCAAACATTTTCATGCCGCCTTTGCTGGCACAGTAAGCAGTAAAGTTAGGAAAGGGCAATTCTTCGTGTACCGAACTGATATTGATAATTTTGCCAGGACGCTTGGTTTCCATCAGGTATTTCACCAGTTCCTGAGTGGCGAAGAATGCACCTTTGAGGTTGACATTCATGACCGCATCGAAATCTTCTTCTTTCACTTCCCAGAAAGGCGCGTGTTTTTCAATTCCCGCATTGTTAACCAGGATATCTAACTTGCCGAAATGTTTGATCGTATCTGCGATCGCGCTTCTTGCTTCCTCTACCATGCCGATATCGCCTTGAACCGCGTATCCTTGAGAGTTAGGGCATAAAGCTGTATAACATTTGCCGCCACTTGCTTCTACCTTGGCGACGGTTTCTTGCGCTCCTTCTGGATTAGAACGATAATTGATAGCAACATTTGCCCCTTCAGCAGCGAGACGAATCGCGATCGCTTGACCGATTCCTTGAGAGCTACCTGTAACTAAAGCGACTTTACCTTCGAGTTTCATAAAAGTACTTAACCACCTTGCCAGAACAATAGAGCGAGATACGCTCGTTCAACAAATCGCGAACCAGCTTAGATATACTCTTGAAGTCGATCCTGTCAGGATACTCGTCCTTGGACTTCAACTGATATCGAACAAATGCAATGGGCAGCAAAACTGTTAGCAAATGCTCCTTCGATTCGCTGTTAGCATTAAGCCGTCAGCCTTCGGCTTTTTAGTTCTGCCGAAAGCCGATCGCAAGTTACTTATTGCAAGGGTGCATAACCGAAAGTTGCGTTAGCCATGCGACACCAGATAACTACAGATTTAACTTGTGAAGGATCGATCGCATCGGGAATGGGATAGCGTTGAGCGCCAGTATAGCTTTTTAACTTACCCAGATTTACATAACTGCCCATGTTTTCATACATTTGCGGTGGTTTCTCTGTGGTATCCAAAAGAACGTGCAAATCGGGGCCTTGGTCGCTAGTACTAAAATCTGCATCGAATTCTAAATAGTTATGTCCTCCCTCTCTCACAATTCTTGCCATACCCGTAGTCGGTTTTTCACCTGCCATAAAACCACCAGACATCATGGTAACTGATCGACTTTGCGCCACCACTGTTTGGGAGCGATTTAAGTTAGATGAACTGGTTAAATGTTGGGCTGCATAGCTAGAAATAGGTAGAGCAGAAATTAACAGAGAAGTGGCACTTAATAGAACTAATTTATTGAATTTCATGGTTTTTGTCTCCTTGTTAGAAAAATGAAGATTATATTGGGTTTATGGATGTAGGACATCCGTCTCACTCGCGGATAAATATTCCTACTACAATTTGCCAAAAACTTCGCTAACGCGCTGGCTAATTGACAAAAGATTGACAGGTAAATCCTGATACAGTTGTTTTTCCAATAGCGTGATTGGCATGGGAATTTTAGGAACAACTTGTAAGGAATAATGAAGATCGCTTAGGTTTTCATCGCGATCGCAATGGGATACAAGTTTCCATTCTCCCGAAAAAGTCTTGAAATCTCCCTCAACCATGTGAAACTGAATTCTGTGAGGAAAATGTTCGATTAAATCCAAGACGACGCGAGCAGAAAAACAGAAATGAAGGGGACATTTAGAACCGATTTGTTCGACTCGAATTCCCGATTCTGGATGGCTCAGTCGCTGACTTTTTACTAAGTGGGGAATAAAATTAGGCAAGGCTTCATAATCGGTGAGAACTTGCCAGACTTGTTGGGGTGAATGAGGGAGGGTAAGTTTAGCAGAAACTTGATGTCGATCGCGATCGAGCTTTTCTGTCCAAACTTCTACTTTTTTCAGCTTCTCTAATGTAAGTGTTTCTAGAGTAGTTTTGCTACCTAAATCCATATCATCATGCAAAATTCCTGATGATTTGCATTGTCAGTTCTGAATCTGAGTACAAGATTAGAAAGACCTAAGAAAATGGGAAAATATCGCCTGAAAATTTCTCATAAATAACTTAAACACCTATAATCTCCAGTCGCGATCGCGATCAACAATAGGAAGCAGTAGTAATTTGTCTGAAAGCTTTTAGCTGTATGACGGAGATGACTACTTGGAAACTGCAAGTTTTTATTCCAGTCAATGAAAAGGAGAAGTGTTGACAATGACCAAAGAATGTTTCTTTGAGACTGATTAGAATTTCTTCTGGAATTTCTAGGGAAATGATACTCATGGTATTTTAGTCTCTTTTGAGGTTTGAATACTTTAAAGGTTAGTACGAATCGACAAATTTGATGGCTTATATCAATTCTAAATCTGAGTATAGGATGAGAAAGACCTAAGAAAATGACAAAATATCGCCTGAAAACTTCTCAGCAATAGCTTAAACGCCTATAATCTCCAGTTTCCCAAGCAAAGCCACAATAATGGTGTCCTACATCAGTCGTAAGCTATTTCACTTCTAACTTTTTTGCTACTGAACTACTGTACAGACGTTGCAGAGCAACGTCTCTACGACTACTGAACTACTGAACTTATTATGAATCAAACCTCTCTTCCCACAGTTATCTTAGGTGGTGGTTTTGTAGGATTGTTTACTGCCCTACATTTAAGCCAAAAAAACTATCCACATCCGATTATTCTTATTGAAGGACGCGATCGCTTTACCTTCAAACCCCTGCTTTACGAACTTATTACCGACGAATTACACGCAGAACAAGTATGTCCTCTATACGCAGACTTGCTTGCAGGTAGTAATATATCCTTTGTGCAAGATGCAGTTAAATCAATCGATTTGCATCAACGTTGCGTCGTTTTAGAATCGGGAAAAAACTATCACTATGGCAACTTAGTTATTGCACTGGGAAGTCAGACTTCTTACTTTAATATTCCTGGTGCGGCGGAGAATACTTTCCCGTTTACCTGTGCCAATGAAGCGATCGCGCTCAAAACTCGTCTCCAAGATTGCTTAAAAACTGCCCTTGAAACCAGAGATCCAGAACAACGCCAGCATCTTCTGACAGTAGCCATTATCGGTGCTGGGCCGGCGGGAGTTGAGCTTGCTTGTACTTTAGCAGACATTCTCCCTGTCTGGTACGACATGATGGGGGGAGACTATGAAGAGATTCGCATTGTCTTAGTTAATCGCAGCAACGAAATTCTCAAAGGAGATCTTAACTCTCGCCTGCGTCAGACAGCACAGAAATCCCTGCGCGATCGCACCGTAGCGGTTGAATTACTCCTCGATGCTGCTGTAACGGGAATTACACCAAAAGGAGTGGAATACACCAAGAATGGTCAATCTAAATTCCTCAATGCCATGACCGTTGCTTGGACTGGGGGTACAGAACCCCATTCCTTATTGAAAACCTTACCAGTTGCCCCAGAAAATCGCAATAAACGGGGACAATTGCAAGTCACGCCAACCCTACAACTTCCCGAATTTTCCGAAGTATTTGTCGGTGGCGACTGTTCCTATGTCAGCGATGCACCGCAACC
>CAYTUO010000120.1:0-10898 GCA_964441015.1 uncultured Pleurocapsa sp. | reverse complement strand
CAACACGCCATTACCATTGCCAAACAAACGGGTTGGCATTTGAAGATGGCAGGCAAGATAGATAAGGTCGATCGCGAATTTTACGAACAAGAACTTGCTCCTCACATCGACGGCAAACAAATTGAATACTTGGGCGAACTAAGTCATCAAGATAAAGCGCAATTATTAGCTAATGCTTCTGCGACTCTCTTTCCTATCACCTGGCCCGAGCCTTTTGGTTTGGTTATGGTTGAGTCGATGTGCGCTGGAACGCCAGTTATTGCCATGAAGATGGGTTCCGTACCGGAAGTCATCGCTCACAAGAAAACTGGATTCATTTGCTCTAGTATTGAGGAAGCGATCGCTGCCGTTCCAGCAACCATAAAACTCGATCGCCATCACTGTCGCGAATATGTAGAGCAGTTTTTCAGCATCAGCAAAATGGTCGATGGCTATGAAGCGGCGTATTCTCAGATACTAGAACAACAGCAACTCATTCGCCATCCTAATTCTCTACCTTTTAGCGCCGCTTAATTTTCAGCTTAGTCAATTATCGCCGAAAAATGTGTGGCGGGGAAGTCCCGTGTTTTTAAACCTGGGGAGGAAGCGCCACACCAATATAAAGCCGTGGGTCGCAGATATAAGTTTACTTACCGTCGATTACGCGAATGGTGAGTGAGTTATCATTCCAATGAACTCTATAAACTGGTGAAACCTCTAATACACTCAGTCTGTGATACCAACCATAGGCAATGAATTCTTCTGAAAAGTCTGGCGCTGGGAAAAAGTTGGTTCCATATAATCCTGTCTTCTCACTACCTCTGACGACAGGGAACTCACTTGCCGGCTTAAAGGGACCCGTTATCTTATCAGAAATATACCAATAAAGCGACGAATTCGTGACTTCTTTAGATGTCCATTTTTGCAAACATTTGGGATTTAGTTTATGATGCCAGCATGAAAAGAACAAATGATATTTTCCTCCTTTATAAATTACTTGGGGTCTTTCCATCTCATAAAAAAGTGATTCCTTCGTTCCCTCGACAAATGGTGTAAGAGCAGGAGGTAATAGTTCGTAAGGACCAGTAACTTTGTCGGCTACTGCTAAACCTATACATCCTCGAAATTGACTATTATTATCATCTTTTAGACTTGAGCTAATAAACATATAATATTGGTCAGTATTACAATCTTTCACTATATAAGGGTCACGCCATTGAAAATGATTGTTGACCTTGCCGTACCAGCTATTGAGATGATTAGGTTTTAATAAAGGATTAGTCGAGTAGCGCTTCCAGTACAAACTGTTAGTAGATGTTGCTAGACCTATTGCTTCATCCAAAATTTCTGACTTTCCCTGGCCGGCTGCTGAGTAAAAAAGATAGTATACGCCATCTTCCTTGTAAGTAAAACCAGCGAATATTCTCCCAGCTTCCCACGCATTTTCCGGGTCAGGTTCAAGTACGACCCCCAGTTCTTTCCATCTTTTCATATCGGTGGAAACAGCACTACAGATTATGCTATTTGACCACCAGGGATCTGCATATTTTGGTCCCTTTAAGTAGAAGAGACGATAGACATCACCATCTTGAAAAATCCAGGGATCCCAGACTCGATCGCTCCTTCGCAATAAAGTATAGATTTTCTGATAAACAATCCGATAAATCTTCCCTTTAGGAAAGTACTCTCTCGGAAGTAGCTGAATCAACCTAGTAATCGTTCGGTATAGTTTATCATCAAACATCTTTTTGATTCCCTTAAGATATTAAGCTCAATGTAAACTTTGACTAAGCGATCATCTTTTCGCCATCTTGCGCCTAATACCAAAAGAGGCATTCCCTTTGACGTTGAGATAGTTTTTCTTCAAGTAATCTCATCCCCTCTTGGGAAAAGTGGGGCTTGCAAATTTCTGGACGCTTTGGTTGTCTGGAAGTATACGCATAAAACAATGCCAACCGATCCTTTCCTGGTTCTAAAAATACTTTCCCATGATGGTAAACTTTGCTAGTTGCAGCGAAAACGACTGTACCAGCAGGGCCAAAGCATGGCTTTATATGGGATTTAGGTACAATCTTTCTTATTTCATCATCTAAGTATATGCCCTTGGTTAAATGTGGTGAAGTTAAATGCTTGGGAATGTATTCAAATGCAATGCTATCCTCAAAAACATCATTCAAATAGACAATGATTCTAACAACACGGCGATCTTCCCCGTCTTTATGCCATCGTCTTGAACCTATATCTTTTCCATTTGCTATATCCCTACGAAGATCTGCACCAATAAAAGCAACTGGAAGACCAATATAATTCTCAACGATGTTGAGCAGCCGTTCTTGAAGTCCCCAGAAATAAATTTCTGGGTAATCTCTAGCCAGGTAGATCCAAATCAGTTATGTTTTTATGAATATCAAAAAATTACTCCTGGAAAGCGTCCTTTGAAAACCATCAAGTATCTGAATGACATATACACTTATGAGGGGAAATACGATGCCATTGGCTTTAAACTCATGTACGACCAATTGTATAGAAAACCAGAGGTCCTAGTCAATCTCATTTTTGAGGGATACAAATTTATCCATTTAGTGAGAGAAAATAGCCTGGATGTCATGATTTCCTATGCAATTGCCCGAAGGAATAAACTCTTCTGTACAGAAAAAGAATTTGAGCCTGACAAAGTCTACCTAGAGCCTAGAGGATTACTGAAAGAACTGAAGAAGCAGGATTTCAAAGTGAATCTGGCTCGGTTTTTACTGTCTGTACTGCCAAATTCGTCAATTCATCTTACCTATGACGATCTCCGTGAAAATCGAGATGAAACTTTAAGTGCTGTTTTGAAATTTTTAGGTCTTCGTGATTCCGAACAGAACATTTTTAATAGCAACTTGAAAAAGATAAATACCCGCAAGCATTGGGAAGTAATTGCCAATTATGAAGAGGTTAAGCAAGCTTTAGAAGGGACCAAGTTTTATCAGTATCTAGAGTTACCGACATGAGGTAACCGTTCACACTCCTCCCTCAAAAGAGCGATCGCAACGATCTAGGTAAATCTCGATGTAACCAAGAAAATCCCGACGAGAGTGACGGAAGAGGGCTATCCTTCATTGATAACTGATAATTGATACAGGCATTCGGAGGGGAAAATCATGACTGCACCTGTGACATCGCGTCGGCGAATTGCGATCGCGGGGGCTGCGGGCCGGGATTTTCACAATTTCAACAGGGTTTATCGAGACAACGAGCAATTTGAGGTGGTCGCCTTTACCGCTACCCAAATTTCGGGGATTGCCAATCGCCGCTATCCGCGATCGCTAGCGGGAGATCTTTATCCAGAAGGCATTCCAATCGTTGACGAAGCGGAACTCGAATCCCTCTGCCGACGGGAAAAAATCGAGCAAGTCGTCTTTGCCTATAGCGACGTTCCCCATGCAGAAGTGATGCACCTCGCCTCGCGAGTCATGGTAGCCGGGGCAGATTTTCTCCTGCTGGGGCCTGATCGCACCATGCTGCAAGCGAAAGTCCCCGTCATCGCAATTTCGGCCGTTCGGACGGGTTGCGGTAAATCTCAAACGACGCGCTGGTTATCCAAACGATTACAACAGCGTAGAAGTACAGCGCCATAACGTTCGCCTGGCAGCCGATGCGATCGCCCAAATAGCACGGGATCATCAAGTCGTCGTCACTCATGGCAATGGCCCCCAAGTAGGACTGTTGGCCTTACAGGCAGAGGCATATAAGCCAGCGCGTCCCTATCCCCTCGACGTACTGGTGGCGGAAACGGAAGGCGCGATCGCGTTCAAAAAAGTTATTGACTGGGGATTCAGTCTACAATTCCTCGACTTGGTAGGTGTAGAAATTTTGAAAGGCACCAATAGTTTCAAACTGGTAACTCGATACGGGAGACGGAAGCGATAATTCTGTTTGATAAATACTAAACAAAAAATAGTTCTGTCTTGTAGTTTGTTGCGCGATTAGTTCTTGGATTTGAGGTCGTCCCGCATCTACCAGAGACTTACAATAGCTTTGTAAAAACCCACCCAATTTTTGAGATACTTGCGTACAAACGTTGTCTTTGAGATAGAGCGTAAGTTCTTCGGTAGCGTACTGCTCGTAAGCGTTATAATTCGGATTAGTGACAACCATTAATCCTCCTAATCCAACGAGTACAACTCCTCCAACCCCCATCAATTGCTGCCCAACTTTCATGGCTATGCTCGCTGTCGTCTCTATCGCTACTGACTTTATAGATTAACTTAGTTTTAGCTGTTGAATCGAACTACATCATGTTATAATTTCTCAATAGAATGGCGGGCGTAGCCAAGTGGTTAAGGCAGAGGATTGTGGTTCCTCCATTCGTGGGTTCAAGTCCCATCGCTCGCCCTATCTCTACAAATCATCTAGACAGAGCTTTCCAATGACACAATGATACAATTGGGTTGGGTATAAGCTTAAAACAAGAGGATTCTCGTTTCCGAACTCCAGTAACTATGTCATCCGCAGCAACTCCCTTACCTCCTAACCTTGATCGCATCGTACAGCGTTTCAAAAGTCGTCCTGATCCCAAGAAGCGTTACGAACAACTTCTGTGGTACGCCAAAAAGTTAGAAACCATGCCCGAAGAGGATAAAACACCAGAAAATAAGGTTCACGGTTGCACCTCTCAAGTTTATCTTACGGCTGACTTGCAGGAAGGAAAAGTGTGGTATCGAGGTGATTCTGACGCACAATTAGTTAAGGGATTAGTTGCTCTATTAATTGAAGGACTCAATGGCTTAACCCCTCAAGAAATTCTAGACGTTACCCCTGAGTTCATTGAAGAAACGGGATTAAAAGTAAGTTTAACGCCTTCTCGTGCTAATGGATTCTATAACATCTTTCAAACCATGAAGAAAAAAGCCTTGGGCTTTCAACTGGGAATGCCTGCCTGAGCAAAAAACTATTTTCTCAATTAATCGTTAGAGAGCATTGATAAAGTAAAGATGATCAACTTAAGGCAAGACCAAGAAGCTATTTCTAAGTGCGATCGCGCTTTTTAATACTTTTTAATGGACGTAACTGGACTCGAACCAGTGACTCCCACGATGTCAACGTGGTACTCTAACCAACTGAGCTATACGTCCGCACAGGATTCCAGCATAACACAAAAATTAATACAGGCGCAAACTTTTTAGCTAATCTCAATCAAAAAACGCTTGACCTTAAAAAACTGTCTCTTAGAGATCGCGAGAGAGAGCAGGGTTTGCTACAATAACATGCGGTCATTCAGCCTATTTTAGTTAAAATCTTTGAGTCAGCCAGTAGAGATTTTCACACCTGATACACTAGCGCAAGAATTAGCAGCCATTCAGCAAACTGGCTCTAAGCGCATTGCTCTTTTGGGTTCGCGCCACGTTCCTATTACTCACCAGCAGTTGATTGAGATGATGAGCTATGCTCTTGTCTTGGCAGGCAATCGTCTTATGACCTCTGGTGCAACAGGAACCAATTCAGCCGCTATTAAAGGTGCCATGCGAGCCGATCCAAATCTTTTGACCGTGATTTTGCCCCAAAGCCTGGAACGTCAGCCAAGGGAATCACAGGAACAACTGCGACAAGTCATGCACTTAGTACAAAGTCCAGAAAACGACCACTTGTCTTTAGCCGAAGCAAGCGCCCTGTGCAATCGAGATATTATCTCTCGCTGCCAGCAGCTTATCTGCTTTGCCTTTCACGATAGTCAGACGCTGCTACAAACCTGCCAAGAAGCAGAAGAACAACGCAAGCTCGTTACCTTGTTTTACTTTGATTAGTTTTACTTTGACGATGATAACGAGGATTTCGCCGTCGGGAGATTTTGTGATTTAAACTTACATTGTGTTATGTTTCTTAGTGCGGCTTTTTGCCGCGAGTTTTATTATACTAAACGAGCTATAGCTAAGCTTGCACGCATTTAAGTTACTTGTTGAGATAAGGCAGAGGGCAGCTATGCAGCTATGCAGAAGGGAATTATCAATAGACAGATTAAATGCGTTTTAGCTTACCAGCTTCTCTCCCTGCTTTTCCTTTCCATGACCGTGCAAAGTGTTTTAGGGTCAAGTTAATACAGTAAGAAAATAAAAGAGGAGAAGAATTATATGAAATGGAAGTTGATTTCAACTTTTTTGGCATTAGGAACGAGTTTTGTCGCTACGATCGCACTGGCTACTACAAAAACTCTCAGTCAGGAAAATCCTCGACCCAAAATTATTTTTGCCTGCTCTTCAGAGAGCAATCCGCCAACTACCTATGCCTATATTCCAGGGGAAATTAACCTGAAACCGCTAATGGCTTGGTATTCTGAATACTTGCTTCCAGGCGTTTCAGCAGCCCAACTGTGTCAACAAGCCGCTCAAAAACTACAAAGCAAATACGACGAGCAGCAGAAATATTTGTTGGCAAGCGATCGCACTGATGAGATGTGGAAAGTCTGCTTAGTGTTAAAACAAGGCGAAAGATGTGATTCGAGCAACAGCGTCTATTTGTTTAGTTTGAGTAGCAACTATCTCTCACCCAGATGCGTGATGGAAAATCTCAACCCCATACAGTGTCCTCGACATCGGGGAAAAGTTCTCAGCCTTCCAGGAGGACGCTACAAGCCTAGTTGGTGGTTCTTCTAATCTTAATAAAAATGCTTGATAAGTTCATAAGCTCGAAATCTGTTAGCTTTTTACTAACTGTTATCTTATTACACAGCCATATACCAATTGCCCAAAGTCAGGAAGAGCGAGAATCTAGTCCAAAATTATCCCTTGAAAATCTGAACTCTCCATCGCAGACTGATGAATTCCTTAAAAAACAAAACTTTTTCTCCTTGCCAATTTCTCAATCCAATACCGATTCCTCAGAAACAACAAGGGGACAAAATATACGCCGTCAACCGATTGAAGGAGAAGAGAAATTTAAGCCAGAAAGACTACCCATAATTCTTCCCGGACTTGAAGAGATAGAAAAAGAAGAGACCGCGCCGACTTTTTATAAAGCTTCCCCTAATATTTCGATTATCACCCCCTCCGGTTATGGTGCCGATTGGGGAGAGGTAGGTGTTGGAATCGGTTTTCAGGAGAGAACTCGCTTTACTAATGATAGCGATGCAGTATTCGGAATTGGTTTTGGTCTTGGCGATGCTCAAAAATTTGTGGGGGTACAGGTTGGCGTTACCTTAACCGATATCAGCGATCCTTTTGATGACGCAAGGGTGAGCGTAAAGATCCATCGACGATTGCCCTATGATTTTAGCGTTGCTGTAGGGGTACAGGGAGGAGTAGTTCTTGGACAAACTGACGGTGGTTCATCTGTTTACGGTGTTGTAACCAAAAGGTTTCCGCTCAAGCAAGATATTAGAGAACCCTTTAGCGAGATTTACGCTTCTATAGGAATCGGGGGAGGGCAATTTCGTTCCGAGTCTGATATCAATGAAGGAATTGAGTCTGTAGGAGTATTTGGCAGCGTAGCGGTAAGAGTTTTGGAACCGATGAGTCTAATTACCGAGTGGACGGGTCAAGATTTAACGATAGGAATTTCGATTGTTCCTTTTCGCAATCTACCTTTGGTAATCGTTCCAGCAATTACCGATATTACTGGTTCGGCTGGAGATGGCACTCGATTTATCTTTGGTGTTGGTTATAGCTTCTCTTTTTAATTGATGATTAAAATATGAAACTTTTTCAAGTTTATTTCAAAATTAGTTTATTTATTAGTTTATTTTTAATCCCCGCTACTCCTGGCAATACTCAATCTGGCAATCAGTCTGATGTTACTGGCCCCGATCCCATAGAAGTTGGGGGTGGCAATACTGGCAACGATAACAATCCGCCTCCGCCAACCGATAACGATAACAATCCACCGCCTGGAGACAATAATCTTGGTGGTATTGAGCCTGGAGATAACAATCCAGCAGGAGATCCCCCTGGCAACACTGAATCGGCTAACGAGACGCAACAAGAAACTGAATCAGTAGATCGCAATCAACAGGAAACTACACAAGAAGAAACTGAGCAAGAAGAAACTACACAAGAAGAAACTGAGCAAGAAGAAACTACACAAGAAGAAGAAGGAGAGACTGAGCAAGAGGAAACTACAGAAGAAGAACAAGAAGAAGATACTGAGCAAGAAGAAGAAGAAAAAAAGGAAGAGACCACCGATAAAGATAGTCAGTCAGAACAAGCTAGTGTCGAAGTAGATAGAAGTTCTTATGATACTCAATTGCAACAAGCTCAGCCAGTAGAAGCGATTCAGCTTCAAGAAGAGTTTCAAGCCGTTGAAGTTCAGAGTTATCTGGGAATTGAACTATATGGAAACAATCCTCATCCTGAGCAGATTTCCGCAAGCTTATTCGATCTCGGTCAAATCACTGGTAAGAAATCTGCCTTGATTTATGTATCTGCTGTGGAAGAAGAAATAATAACATTTACAGTTTTTCCCAATTCTTCTCCAGTTTCCAATAATTCTAATGACAACAGTCAGATTGATGTTGATAAAAATCAAAGTCAGCAAGATGGTCGAACTTTGCTGCATAGAACATCAGTACCGCGAGAGCAACTCTTAGAAACTATTAAAAAGTTTCAGGAGGAAATTAGCGATGAGTTTAAAGTAGGAGAGCAAGATTATTTACAATATGCTCAGCAGTTATACCAGTGGATTATTGCACCAATAGAAGACCAATTAAAAGCGAATGGAATTGATATTTTAGTGTTCACAATGGATACGGGAATAAGATCTCTTCCGATTTCGGCTCTTCATGACGGTCAAAAGTTTTTAATTGAGAAATATGCTGTCGCTATAATTCCTAGTTTTGGTCTGACTCATATTGGCTATGTCGATGTTAGGAACAACTCTATTCTCGCGATGGGAGCTTCACAATTTAGAAATCAAATTCCGCTACCAGCAGTGCCTATTGAGCTAGAAACAGTTGTTGAAAAACCTCGTCAAGGGGAACGGTTTCTCAATGAAAATTTTACGATTAACAACTTCAAAGTTCAGAATGAGAGAGAACCGTTTGCTATCATCCATTTGGGAACTCATGCAGAATTTCAAGCAGGAGATAGAGATAAATCTTATATTCAATTTTTTGATGATAAGTTGAGCATGAGTCAACTGTTACAACTGAGTGACGAACTAGGCTGGAGTTCTTCTAGTAGTTCTCCAGTAGAATTATTAGTGTTGAGTGCTTGTCAGACGGCTTTAGGCGATCGCCAGGCAGAATTAGGATTTGCCGGATTAGCGGTTGCAGCCGGAGTTAAGTCGGTACTGGCTAGTCTCTGGAATGTTAGCGATTTAGGAACTCTAGGCTTAATGGGTCAGTTTTATCAAGAGTACGGTAAGGTTCCCAATAAGGCGGAGGCTTTGCGACAAGCACAGTTGGCTTTGCTCAAAGGTCAAGTACGAATAGAGGATGGCAAGGTTTTTCTGGCGAATGGAGAAGCCATAGCACTTCCACCAGACTTTCCCCAAGGAACTTTAGATCTATCTCATCCTTACTATTGGGCTGCTTTTACTTTAATTGGCAATTGGAATTAGGCGTTTCATCATTTTTCTAACTGGAGAATAACACAATGTCCAATACACCAATACAGATCACGACAGATTTAAATCAAGTCCTAGCCCAAATCAATCAGAAGCTAGACAAGATTGATGAGAAGTTTGAGGCTAAGTTAGACAAGATTGATGAGAAGTTTGAGGCTAAGTTCAACAAGATTGATGAGAAGTTTGAGGCTAAGTTCAACAAGATTGATGAGCATTTCGACAAAATTGATGAACGTCTCAACAAGCTAGAGGTAGGACAAGCCAGATTAGAGGAAAAAATGGATGGCTTAGGTAAACGCTTTGAGTCTCAGGAGTTCATCAGTCGAGGCGTTCTGATCGGTTTGATTGTCGCCATTCTAGGGGGACTAGCCAAACTGTTTGGATGGGTGGGCAATCCGTAATCAATTCTTTGGGTGAGGGAGCCGAGGTTTGGGGATTAATGGAACAATAAAGCCCGTTAATCCGAGTAAGCGCGGGCCTAGAATTGATAAGATTCCCGCGCCAGCTATTAACCCATTTCTCAAACCGACAATTCTACCCCTTGAGAATCTAGAAAATGAGCTTTTTTCTCAGAAGATTCAAGCGTAACAGAACGATATTCCAAAGCAGCTTTCGCTAATCCCAAGAATAAGGGATGAGCGTTATTGGGGCGAGAGCGAAATTCTGGGTGAAATTGCGTGGCAATGAAAAAGGGGTGTCCTGGAAGTTCGATAATTTCTACCAAGCGCCCATCAGGAGAGGTTCCACTAATAACGTAGCCAGTTTCTAAAAATAGACTCCGATAAGCGTTGTTAAATTCATAACGATGGCGGTGGCGTTCGTAGATCACTTCTTGCTGGTAAAGAGAAAAAGCAAGCGTATCGGCAGCGAGACGACAGGGATATAACCCCAAACGCATCGTACCCCCTAAATCCACTACATCTTGTTGTTCTGGTAAAAGGTTAATGACAGGACTGGGCGTGTCCGGGTCAAATTCAGCACTGTTGGCTTTTTCTAAATGAGCGACATGGCGTGCCCATTCAATGACGGAACACTGCATTCCCAAACACAGACCCAGGAAGGGAATTTTCTTTTGACGCGCGTATTCTATTGCCTTAACTTTGCCATCGACCCCGCGCACGCCAAAACCACCAGGAACGATAATTCCGCTAATCCCTTTGAGATGGCGTTCGACTCCTTCGTTTTCCAGGTCTTCAGCATTGATCCAACGGAGTTGGATTTCGCTATTAACAGCGATCGCACCATGACCCAACGCCTCTACGACTGATAAATAAGCATCGCCCAACTGGATATATTTTCCGACAATTGCCACTTCGATTTGTTGCTTAGGCGATTGCATCCGTTCCACCAAGCTTTGCCACTGACTGAGATCGGGTTGGCGC
>CAYTUO010000119.1:0-10943 GCA_964441015.1 uncultured Pleurocapsa sp. | reverse complement strand
ACCGAGCGCAGCAAACCTGGATCGGTAAGACCCGTGAAGCGACGTTTAATCATTGGCAAGCTTGATTCCAACACTGTACAAGGAATTTAGCGATTAGTAGTTAGGGAGGGGATACTCAATGATAAACCAGATTGGTGCATAGCCTCCATAATTTATCATTTTCTTGCGACTTTTTTAAAAATCGGTAACGGATATTTCGTCAGGCAAAAAGGTTTTAGCCTCCATGTCCTTACTAGAACATCCGATCCAAGTGATCGAGCCTTCTCAGTAAGCGAAAGAACGCCCAAGCGGGGGCCAGTGCTGCTAAGAGGACGATTACTGCCATTTTCACATATCCGTAGACAAACAAAAGTGTCGCGGACAAAATGAAAGTGCTAATAAATAAAGTATAGTTAGTTCCTAACTGAAGCGCACTTAAGCGACGTAAAATCCGATCGGATTCGCTCGATCGCACTCGAACTCTGATATCGCCCCGTTCTAACTTCTCAATGGTATCCTCAATGCGTCGGGGCAATCCCAGGGCAGTACTGCCTACCTGAGCCGCTTGTCGTCCGAGTTCGTCTAAAATACTGTTCCTATTTTTCCCGTTTCCATCGGTCATAAGCTGCATAGCAAACGGTTGTGCTACCTCCATAAAATTGAATTCTGGGTCTAGACCTTTGCCTACGCCTTCTAAGGTAGAAAAGGCTCGCATCACAAAAGTAAACGTCGCCGGAAAGCGAAAGGGTTGGTCGTAGGCGATCTCGTAAAGATCGTCGCTAATTTGAGTAATTGATTGTTCTTCAAAAGGCTTGTCCATGAAATTATCCAGCATAAACTGGATTGAACGTCGCACGGCACCCATATCCTCGCCAGCTTCTAAAGCACCGAGTTCGACGAGAGAAGTCATGACGCGATCGGCATTTTTCTCGGCGATCCCGAACAGAGTGTCCATTAACCTTTCTCGGACGTTGGTCTTAATTTCACCCATCATGCCGAAGTCATAGAAAATCAGCGCTCCGTCGGGACTGACTGCTAAGTTGCCTGGATGAGGATCGGCATGAAAAAAGCCATCATTGAGCAACTGTTGCAGATAAGCGCGTGCCCCCAGCTTGGCGAGTAACTTTCTGTCCAATCCAGCCGCTTCAAGTGCTTCGTAATGGCTGATTTTAATTCCTGGAACGTATTCGAGGGCCAAAACTTGCGGTGAAGTATAGCGCCAATACACTCTCGGTACTTTAACCCAATTGTGAGCGCGAAAGTTGCGGCGGAAGGTATCGGCATTACGTCCTTCATTGAGATAATCCGTTTCCAGCCAGAGAATACGACAGCATTCCTCATAAATTCCCAGCCAGTCGCGTCCTTTTCCCCACTTGGGATGATTTTGAAAATAGTGAGCAATTTTCTTGAGAATGGCGAGATCGATAGTAAATAATTGTTTCAGTCCGGGTCGTTGGACTTTGACGACCACTTCTTCGCCTGAGTGCAATTGCGCTTTGTGAACTTGCCCTAAACTCGCAGCCGCTATGGGAACGGGATCGAAATGGCGAAAGAGTGTATTTAAAGACTTACCGAGATCGGCTTCTATGATGGCAGCGACTTGTTCGTAGGTGAAGGCAGGAACTTGATCTTGTAGTTTGGCAAGCTCTTCCACGTATTCGGGGGGGAATAAATCTGCCCGCGTGGAAAACAGTTGACCCACTTTGATAAAAGTTGGCCCCAACTCAAGCAAACTTTCTCGAATCCAAACGGCTTGAACTTTTCTTCTTTGAGCGAGTTTTTCTTCGCTATATCCGCCTCGATAACTCCACTTTTTGCCGTTGCGCCAAAATTTAAACAACAACAGCAAAACAAATCGCCAAATATCAAAGCGACGGCGATTGATAGAGTAGTTTTCTCGATTCCAGCGATAAGCGTTTCTAGTCACTTGAGATTGGGAAACACCCTTAGTAGAATCAGGACTGGATTCGTACTCTATAGGGTTGTTAGCGTTAGGGGAGAGGGCAGACACTCGTTGTATTTTAAGTCAATCTTTACTGAATAGGAGAACAGAACGATATCTTAAGTCGATTAGCCGCGAAAGTTTTTTAACTCTGCCCGCAGGCGAGCAATTTCGGCTCGCAGTTCGTCAATCGTTTCCTGGAGATCGCTTGGAGATTCTACTCCTTCTGTGGCATTTCCTTTAGCCGCTTCTTGCTCTGCTCTAACCTGAACCTCTTCCATAAACTTATGCAGGTTCTCTCGTTGTTCGGCATCAAATTTACCTAATTCGCTCAGAGCATTGGTGATAGTATCTTCAAGTTTCTCGTTCAGGACTTCCGCTAAAGCCCTGCCAAAAAAAAAGGCACGAAGAACCGGGTTACTCATAGAAAACTTTCTTAATCAGCTTTGTAACAAATTATATCTTGCTTCTCTAAAAAGCTGGATTACTCATTAGTTATAAAAGCCGGAAGAAAAATTCTCTATCTCCCCTGCGATTCGATAGTTTGCGTCAATCTCTCGATCGCCTCAGTTAACCTTTCTTGAGCGACTACAGCCGGATCTGGTGCTGGCGGTTCTTCTACTGCTGCGACTTCTTCTTGTCTCTTAAATTTGGCTAAGGCGCGAATGGCTAAAAACAAAATGAAAGCAATGATGATGAAGTCAACGACTGCGCCCAAGAAACTACCAATTTTAATTCCTGGCGGAATGGTTAATTCTCTCCAATCAGTACCAGCAAAGGCAATCAGTGGATTAATGAGCGGCATGATGACATCTTGTACGAAAGAGGTGATTATCTTGCCAAACGCACCGCCGATAATGACAGCTATTGCCAAATCGACAACATTCCCTTTGAGGGCAAATTCCTGAAAGTCCCTCATGAATCCGCTTACTCTTCTTCTTCTGACCATTGTTTGATTCCTTAAATTATGTTTTTTTAGGAGATTAAAAGATAAAATAAGGGAAGTTTACGATAATATTCAATCAATTCTTTACAAAACTAAGCATTTATCGACATCCCAAACTTTCTCTTGTCGATACGCCTGTTACTGAATTAAAACCATCAGCCCGTTCGCACATTAAAGCAGCTTGGTAGCGATCTAGCACGGCCCCAGAAAAATCGGCCCCTGTAATAGTAGTGTCGTAGAAACGGGTACGAGAAGCGATCGCATCGACCAAAATGGCATTGGTCAAATCGGCAAAATCTAAGATTACGCGATCTATAAGCGCCCCTGTCAGATTTGCTCCTGTCAAATTAGCGCCCAAAAGGACTCCTTCTGTCAGAATAGAATTGCTCAAATCGGAACCTTCAAAATTAATGCCTCGCATATTGGCGGCTGCAAATACGGCACCTGTCAAATCTTTGTGGGAAAAGTCTTGATTTTCCAGTTGAGCGTAAGTGTGATTGATGCTTTTCTCCTGTGCTACGGCAGGATGGGCATCTACTAATACCCAAAGCGAGGCTAAAAGCAACAGCCCGATTAATCCGGCTAAGCGTCCCAGAAAGCTTTTAAGGTCGTTCATTTAACTGTGAGGTTAATTGGCTAGAGTCTTTGAGAAAACTATCGCCTGTCAGTAATGATTTGGCATCTAAACCAATCCGAATGGTCAGATCGGAGTCTAGATCGCCCGTAGACGATGCTTCTACTTTACCTATCCCTAGAGCGCTTTTCAAGGTATTGGCCGCTTCTAAATTGCCTTTTTGCACGACTATCTGCGTTTCCTCCAACAGTTCTGGCGACTCGTGCATCAAATAGACATTATGAAAATTTTGTTGGGCAAGATATTCGATCGCCCGGTTTGCCATCCCCGGATCGTTCGTCGCATTTTGAATGGCAATTCTGGCCTGATGGGGATCGAGGATTTCTAGAAGAGATTGAGAGGCACGGTCGAAGTATTGCTCGATCGCGCGATCGCGTTCTTTTTCGGCAATAATCCAATAACTTCTCGAATCGTATTCCCCTGGCTGACTGAAGCGTCCGGGTAGCATCACCATTCTAATGTTTGCCTCATCCAAATCTCGCCCAAAGCTTGCTAATGCCATCATCTCTTCTAAGCTGAGGTTAGTATCTATGTACTGCTGTACAATTCGGATTGCCTGGGGAAGACGAGGTAACATGGCAGGATTGTAGAAAGGCTTTTGCAAGGCTTTTAACAAAATTTGCTGTCGCTGTACTCGACCGATATCCCCATAGCGATCGTTACGAAATCTAGCAAATTGTTCAGCTTGCTCGCCATTGAGTGTTTGCCATCCCGCTTGTAAGTTAATGGTCAAATTCTGCGTCGCATCTCGATAGGACATGGAATAAGGCACAAACACCTCAACGCCACCGACTAGATCGACCAATTCCCGAAAAGCATCGGAAGTAATTCGCACGTAGCGGTCAATAACAACATCGTTTAGCGCTCTACTGGCGACTCTTGAGGCTAAGGCGGGCCCTCCGTAGAGATTCGCTTCATTAATTTTGCCAAAGCCAACCCCAGGAATTTCCACGCGGCTATCTCGCGGGATGGATAGCATCCTGACAGAGCGATCGCTTGGATCGACCCGTAAGAGTAACATAGTATCGCTGTGGCCTGCAAACGCCTCTGGACTTCCTGCTGGTGCATTGGCAACGCGATCGATGCCCATGACTAAAATATTGACAGGACGGGAAAGGCTATGTTGCAAAAGTGCCCCCAATCCTGGATCTTGAGACTGACTCGTTATTGTCCAAGGAAATTTGGCTGTTTGGATGACGCGAGCGATATTGGCAGATGAGGGACTCACTAGTGCGATCGTTGCACCCACCATTGCAGAAACAGCAGCCGTCAGGCTAACCATTGACCCACACACAAGTCCCCGATAAAAGGGAGATAATCGCTTAGGTTTTTGCGGTGGAGTAGGATTGGGATTGCGGCGCTTGTCTGACTTGACTCCCATATCGTTAGCAGGTGGTAAGGATTGCTTATTTTTTGTAGTTGTTTGATATTGATAGGTTGGTGTTGACTGAATATTGGAACCTGTAGGAAATCTTTCGACGCTATTTGCCATGTTTACCTCAAGACCCTTAACCACCCTGCTGAAAACGGTTGGAATAGTGATATTTAGCTCTCTAGAAGCAAAAAATTCTAAAAAGTTCCGTTGGTAATTGGTGATTGGGGATTGGTGAGAAGGTGATTGGGAGTGTGGGAGGACAAGGAGGACAAGGAAGAATTAATCCAAAATCCAAAATCCTTTCATCCAAAATCCTTTCATCCAAAATATGATAACTGATAACTGATAACTGATAACTGCTCCCATGAGACAATAGGCAAGAAGCCGAATAACTTGAGTAACCTTATCAAAACTATTTTTTTATGACTGCTCAACAATCCACTAATTTGTCTGTTGAAGAAGCGCTGAAAATTCTCAAAGAATATAGCTGCGTTCAAATAAAAACTGTAGAATCCGAAGTCGATAAAGAACAACTTCGTCAAGCTTTATTGCTAGTGACTAGCTTTTCGGAGTACGAAAATTTAGGCATTTGTGCTGATAATGTTCAACAAGGTTTTGCAGCTTTATCTAGCTATTTAAGAGCGTTGGGTTATGAAACAAGTCTTGATTTAGCTTCAATTCCTGAAAGCCAGGACGGAGTTTATATCAAATTTAATACACAAAAAATGTCTTATTATCTTGATTCCTATACAGGGCACTATCGAGGGGTACTTATTTCTTGCCAATCTGAAAATGACAATTTGGTAGGAACTTACGGACACTTTCCTTTGAATTTATTTAATGATTTTTGATAGATTTTGGTTAATACAAAGGAAAGAAATAGTTTTATTAAAATGATAAAAAAATCTCTAACAATTTCCATCAAATTAATCTTGTTTGCAACCAGATAGTTATACCAAATCCGTTTAATTAGCCATAATATGTAGTGCGACCAACAGGAGTCGCGAGCGGGACGCTCGCACTGCTGGTTATTCTGGTTGTTTAATAGGATTTGATATTAACCTAGCTGAAGAGATGATTTAACTTGAAAAAAAACTTGGCTATATCTGGTGCGATCGCGCTCCTATGTTTGTGCTAGCTTGATTAGATTAAACATGAAGTCAGTCAAGACTTGAAATCTAAAAGCATGACCGATTTTAAAGATAAAAAAGCTTATACAACTTATATATTAATTGGCATGAATTTAAGTGTTTTTGCCCTAGAGATAGTCTCAGGAGGAAGCCAAAATTTAGAAACGCTATACCAACTGGGTGCTTTATCTCCTGAAGAAGTTTGGTTAGGCGAATGGTGGCGAGTATTGAGTGCTAATTTTTTGCACTTTGGCTGGTTGCATCTGATAACTAATATGTTAGGTCTTTATTTTCTTGGGCAATTTGTAGAACTTGCGATCGGTATTAGTCGCTATCTATTTATCTATCTGATTAGCGGGACAGGAAGTATGTTAGCTTTTTCTGTTTTAGCGATAAAATTTGGAGATTCTCAACAACTTTTAGTTGGTGCATCGGCAGCAATTATGGGGTTAGTCGGAGTTATCGGTGCAATGTTTTTTCGAGATTGGCGGAAGGAAAAATCCCGTACTGCTAGCAAGCGCCTTAGATTTATTCTCTTAGTTATTGTTCTTCAGTTTGTCTTTGATTTGACAACTCCTCAAGTCAGCTTTTTAAGTCATCTTTTAGGATTAGCGATCGGATTGATAGCGGGGTACTTATTATTAAGTTAATTAATTTTTTCTGAAAATAATTTCTATAAAATACTATCTTGTTCTCTCGCAGTAGAAGTGGAATTTAGGAGAAATAATGCTGCTCTCTTAACAGTTTCTTCAGATAAACGAATTTTTTTTAGCGTCACTAAACCATCTTTAATGAAAGAATCTATAACTAATGTTTTTTTCTCACTATTAAAATCTGTTTCGTAAAAAACTTCTTTAATTCCTGCTGAAATAATTATCTTCAAGCAAGAAACACAGGGTTCTAAAGTCACATAAATACTTGCACCATTAGTAGAAATACCATGTTTGGCTGCTTGGGCGATCGCGTTGGCTTCAGCATGAACCGCACGAGATGGCATGGTACTAGAAGCATCGCAGCTACTCAATCCAGGATAGCAGAATCCTTGAGCAGTACAGTGAACCGATCCTGATGGAGAACCATTATATCCTGTCGCTAAAACTTGCCGATCTTTTACTATTACTGCACCAACTGGAAAAGCTAAGCAAGTCGAACGAGTCGCCGCTAATTTAGCTAACATTAAAAAGTATTCGTCCCAAGTAGGTCGTTGCTCTTCAAGATTCGTCATTTGTTATCTAAACTCAACAGCCAGCGATTTTCCTTTTCTAGTTGAGATAATCGCCAAGTTTCTTTTAGGTTAGGAGAAAAAAGCTGCCAGCGATCGCTGACAGTTAACTCACAGATAAATTCCAAATTTTTGGCGTGACTGACGACTGAATCGCTCATCAAGGATAGTTTAAGAAGAGATAGACTCAACTTATCCTTATCCTATCTAGTTGTAAGACCCCTTGGAAATGGGTATTAGTAAAAATCTTGCAAAAGTGTTTTTCTAATCAAGTAGGGGATTAAAATTTTTTCAACGGATGTTTTGAGCGATCGCGTAGCGTATCCTTAGTATTCTTTATTTTGAATCAGATTTGTTATACTCGTCTGAGTTTACTAAGCAGGACTTTGAAAAGAAGTCTTATCAGTCAGAGTTTTCGACCGTTCTGTATCTAACTTATTATGAAGAGCAGCTAGCATTTGCTCTCGAACAGCACTCGCCCAAATTCCAAAGTCAAAGTTTTCGTCATTGGGGTTGACTGATCCTGAAATTCCTTGATCAGGAGGTTTGTCCTTTTCATATTTGATTCTCATCATTAAACGACTCCGTAATACAGATTGGCTCCTATTTGAGATCGTGAGAGACTATCTGTCAGCTTAACGACAAAATACTCCTACTTAATCGTAACCATCTCAAATTTGAAAAACGGTTAAGGAATGATAAGACTTTAGTTAAAAATGCAAATCTTGCTTTTCCCTATTGCAAAAAGAGAATATTTACTCCTGAACTTCTGCATAGCTGGCTTCTCACCAGTCTCTAGTATTTTTTTTGTAAATTTTATTGGCTATTTTTTAAATTTTTGTTACAAAATAGAAAGTAAGGAGGCGAGGCAAACCCAAAACGTCTCCAGTCAACATTAGAAAACCTCATTGAGCAACTATAACCCTTAAATCTTCTAACAGATAGAGAGCAGAATATCTTCCTGCTTTTATCCTTAAAAATGAAGGCTCAATCGAAAGTTTTTATATTATGGCATCGGCTCAATCCAAATGCGATCCGCAAAGCGCTTGCCTCCCTGCAAATCGCGTCACTATTGAGGGAATTGTAGAACCAGTAGTTTTGCGCTATTTTGATATGCTAAATGCTGGTGAGTTTGAAGCAACTGCAAGTTTGTTTGCCGCCGACGGTGCGTTGCACCCACCCTTTGAATCGCCAATTGTCGGAAAAGAAGCGATCGCGTCTTACCTAAAAGCAGAAGCTCAAGGACTGCAACTCTATCCCCTCAAAGGAGTTACCGCAGAATTAGAAGGCGATCGCGCGAGCATTCAAATCAAAGGCAAAGTGCAAACACCTTTATTTGCTGTCAATGTTGCTTGGCAATTCATTCTCAATTCAGACAAAGAAATTCTCTCAGTCGAAGTTAAACTGTTAGCCTCTCTTGAGGAACTTGCTAAGCTACGTCCCTAAATCGAGACGTAAGCCGGTTGAGCAAAAGCCAATGCTAGCCGCTTGCGTCCCAATTTAATAGACTTCTTGCTTTTATTCGCTTAAGGGGGAAAAAAGTTAAAGTTATAACTCATATAAAGAAATTTTCTGAGATATTTCTTTACAAATGCTCGCGATTGCTGTCTCATAGAAATGTTTAGTTCGATATCGCGAGATAGAGAAAAACTAAAGATTTTGTTAATATTGATCCGAAAAAGAAGCTAAGAGAAGAACGCCAACCATGACCCAAACCCTCTCCCAGAAACCTATTGTGATTGCCCCATCCATCCTATCTGCTGACTTCAGTCGCTTGGGGGAAGAAATCAAAACAGTAGACGAAGCTGGTGCTGATTGGATTCACGTAGATGTAATGGATGGACGCTTTGTTCCCAACATTACTATCGGGCCCCTGATTGTCGAAGCCATTCGTCCCTACACAAAAAAGCCTTTAGACGTTCACTTAATGATCGTGGAACCTGAAAAATATGTTGCTGACTTTGCCAAAGCCGGAGCCGATATTATTTCTGTCCACGCCGAACATAACGCCTCGCCTCACCTCCATCGCACTCTCAGTCAAATTCGGGAACTAGGAAAACAAGCAGGAGTTGTTCTTAATCCCTCTTCACCCTTAGAACTCATTGAATACGTATTGCACCTATGCGACCTAATTCTCATTATGAGCGTCAATCCAGGCTTTGGCGGTCAAAGCTTCATTCCTGAAGTCGTGCCCAAAATCCGCCAACTACGTCAAATGTGCGACGAAAGAGGACTCGATCCCTGGATTGAAGTGGATGGTGGCTTGAAACCTGCTAATACCTGGCAAGTTTTAGAAGTAGGAGCCAATGCTATTGTGGCAGGATCGGCGGTGTTTAATGCGCCTGATTATGCAGCAGCCATTGAAGGTGTTCGCAACAGCAAGCGTCCTCAACCTGAATTGGCAACAGTTTAATAGGCTCAATATTAGATCTCTTGCATAATTAAATTTTTCCTCAATTCTCTTCCCTGTTCCCTGTTAAGAAGTTCCCTTTCTTAACCAGAATCTCCGAATTCCGCAAGAGGTCTATTGACTAATGAAGATTGACAAGAAGGTGATCTCAGTGAGATTGCCTTTTTCCATTTGCCAATAATAAACCCGCCTCTAGAGTAACTAGCTTAAGACGGGTTGGAATTTTTTCAGTTAATTGCAAGCAGAGATCACTCCGAATTTGACTGTCTCAATTAAGCAACACCTTGAAAAACTGACTCTTCTAGGTGTTGCCTGGTACTAGGCGACGTAGGAAACCCTCGTTCAATTTCTTGAACTTTAATTTGCTTGGCTTGCAGTGCGTGTTGTAAGATCTTCATGGCTTCTTCTGGCTTTCCCCGACCGCAGAAAAAGAAATCTGCTGCGAAATAGCCATGCTCTGGCCAGGTATGGATAGCGATGTGGGATTCTGCTAGCGTTGCAGTTGCCGTGACACCATGAGGACTAAATTGGTGTACGCACATATCGATCAACGTTGCTTCTCCGGCTGCAATCCCCTCCATCAGAGCTTGACGAATTCGTTCGGGATCGTTCAGAAGGTCTGCTGGTGCTTGCCAAGCTTCCACGATTAAATGGGTTCCCAATTTGTTCATTCTTTCTATGTTTACTCCCTGCTAAAACCTTCCAAGATTTATAGGTATAGCATAACAAGTGTAGCATCTCAATAGCTATACGTACTTTTATTGAAAAAATTAGGATACGTGCGATCGCCTGCTTGACGCTCTTCTGTCCTCGGTGCGATCGCTCTTTCTATAACTACTGCTTTTCGCTTTGACAACGACTGAGGCGATCAGTAACCCTTCCTTAAATAATATCTATGTATTATCTAGGAAAAATGGAAAAGATTTTTTTAAAAACAAAAAGCTTTTGATTTGCTGAAATTTAACTTTTAATATAAAAGTAAACACGGCTTGACTCAAAATGCCATTTTTACCGTCTTTCTCTATTGAGAGGAATTTAAATGGTTCTTCATCAAAAATGGGAATACTATATCGGTATGACTAGCCTTTTTTTAGCTTCTCATTTATTCCTGATTCTTCTACCTTAATCATGAGCGCTAGCAAACAACTTTTCCTGATTATTCTGACTTTGAGTCTAGCTACCTTTGCTAGTACGTTAATGGTTATGGTAAGCGGTCTTCAGGCAGGAATTTTTAGTATTTCCTTAGTGGTTTCTATGGCGCTTGCTTGTAAATATCCTCGCTTGGGACTGTGGATTTTTCTTCTC
>CAYTUO010000118.1:3864-10957 GCA_964441015.1 uncultured Pleurocapsa sp. | reverse complement strand
GCCAGATCGACAATTCATTGTTGTTTATATTTTAGACTTAACAGTTAGGGGGATGTGATCGCTTTAAGCAATAACTGTGGAACGAGACGCGATCGCAAGAAAATTGAAAACTCTCATCGATTGCGATCGCTTACTGGAGTGGACGTTGACGCAATTGATTGCGCTTTAATTTGATTGATAGTTCATCCTGCATCAATTTTTAACTCTAGCTAGCAAAATTCTACAAACTATCTGGATCGACACCCAAAACTCGTAATTGTTCTGCTAGTCGTTGAGCGCGTTGTTCAGCTTGTTCAGCACGTTGTTTAGCTTGTTCGGCGACTTGTTTAGCTTGTTGAGCAAGTTCGTCTCCAGTTAACAAGATATTCCCTTCTTTGTCGCACCACCTCAACCAAATATCCTGTCTTTTTTCAAATTCTCCTTCCCAAAGTGTTAAACCGAGTCCTACTTGTTCTAACCACGTTTGTGAGGTTTCAAAGTAGCGTCTTCCCCTGAGTTCATAGATGCGTAAAACTTGTTCTCCTAGCTGATGATTGGGGTCATAAACTACATAATAACTAACGCGCATCCATTCATAAATCTGCAATTTTTTTCCCAGTTCATCGCCTTCTTTATTAGAGACGATTTCGATCGCGACTTCTGGAGGTTTGCCAAACTCCCAGATTAAATAAGAACGATTTTTCTTTTCCCACCAATTTTCGGGAACTTGGACATCTAAACTAACAAAGACATCTGGTACGATAGGAGGTTCTTTTAGCGTATGGAATATGCCAACATTGGATTCAGCTAAAAAAATCTCTCCGGGTTTAGCACTATACAAAGAACTGACTAAGAGGCGTTGTTGTTTAGCAGAGGCGAAATTATCCACAGGCGTATCGTCTTCAGTAACGAGATGACTGACATCAGGAATGGCATAGTCATCACATAGCAAAGTTGAATCGGTCATAAGTTTATCTCACAGATCGCTACTTTAAGTTTACAAAAATTCCTTTTTTCGCTAGTAATGCTGTTCCATAAGCAGCTTCTGGATAGACTGAGGATACGACGGGAACTTGTAAATAACGTTGGCGAATCGTTCTCCAAGTGGCATTTTTTGCTCCTCCTCCCGCAGTATAAACGCAACCGAGAGGAGTTGCTCCTAATTCTTGCAATCGTTGATATCCCAGTGCTTCAATTCTTGCCATACTTTCTAATAAACCCTGTAAAAATTGTACGGAATTGTCGGGACGAGGTTCTAATTTTGGTGGCAATTGAGGATCGTTAATCGGAAAGCGATCGCCTGCTTTTAAAAGGGGATAATAATCAAAAGGACTTTCTTGATTGGGATCGATGCGATCACTTAATTTTTCTAATTCTTCATCACTGAAAAAATATCGCAAAACGGCTCCACCTGTATTAGATGCGCCTCCAGTTAACCATAAATTTCCTAAGCGATGGCTATAAATTCCATATTGAGAATTTTCTATACGAGTATGACTTAATAATTTCAATACTAAAGTCGAACCGAGAGATGTTACTGCTTCGCCAGGTTTAGTTGCACCACTGGCAAGAAAGGCAGCAATACTATCAGTAGTACCAGCACAAACGAGACAGTTTTCTCTTAAATTAAACCGATGGGCAATATCTTTTTTAATTGTATCTATGGGCATCCCTGGTGGTAAAATTTTTGGTAATAAAGAATGAATTGGTAATTTTTTTAGCCATTTTGGATAACATAAATTTTCGACATCATAACCGATTTTTAAAGCATTGTGGTAATCGCTAATTCCGATTTTTCCATGTAATAAAAATGCTAGCCAATCAGCTTGATGTAAAAAGTAAGAAGCTTGAGCGTAAATGGGTTGACGATACCACCAGAAAAGTTTGGCTAAACTCGAAGTCGCACTTAAAACTAAACTATTAGATGGAGCCATATCTACTAAATCTTCTAGTACGGAAATTCCTCGTCCATCGTTGTATAAAATGGGTTCGTCAATGGGATTTCCCCAAGCGTCGCACAGAAGAACTGTAGCAGAAGTTCCATTGAGTGCGATCACTCTAATTTCTTGTCTAATTTGCCGGGGAATTTGCTCGATCAGATGAAATAAAGTTTCTTTCCAAATCGTTGTTAAATTGGTTAAAATCTTTCTGTTAAAAGAATATTGAATTTCTGAGCAAATAGTTTCTTCTGAGTCAATGACAATTGCTCTTGCGCCAGAGGTTCCGAAATCTATTCCTAAGTAAAAGTCCATAGTATTTGGTTTTTAAATATCACATTCTAGACACAGAGTCGCAGAGAAAAAAAAGAGAAATTTATGACTATTAATTCAAAATTCGAGGACGGATTTTATAGTGACGATAGTGCCAATAATCTTGGAGGATTTTGTCATGATCGAAACAGAGATTTTTAGGGAGATTCCAGAGATCGAAAATGCCAATGTTTTTAGCATCATCTGCTGCTTTGGGTTCGCCTTTAGCAGTAGCGATAAAAACCACGCTTAGAGTATGTTGGCGGGGATCTCGGTTAGGATCGGAATAGACGTAGAATTGTTCGATGAGTTCGACATCTAAGCTAATTTCTTCTTTTGCTTCTCGTCTCGCTGCTGTTTCTGTTGTTTCTCCATAGTCAATAAATCCCCCAGGAATTGCCCATCCATAGGGAGGATTTTGCCGTTCGATTAAGATAACAGGTCGATGGGGGCGATCGATTAATTCAATAATAATATCAACGGTTGGTGTGGGATTTTGGAAAGTCATCTAAATTCTAAATTCTGCAATAATATCATAATAGCTATTTGGCAAAATTTAAGATGAAAACTTATCAAAAAATAGTAACTATTATCGGTGCAGGGGTTTGGGGTTCGGCACTAGCAATGTTAGCGAGTCGCAATCAACATTTAGTCCGTTTGTGGTCTCGTCGTAGTGCTGAAAGTTTAGAATCAGTTATAGCAGATACAGATCTGATTTTATCAGCCGTTTCTATCAAGGGAGTTAGACCGACAATTGAAAACCTTAAAGCTTTAAATTTTCCTCAAAAAACAATTATTGTTACTGCTACTAAAGGATTAGATCCGCTTACGACTTACACGCCTTCTCAAATTTGGCAAGAAGCTTTTCCAGATCGTTCTGTTGTTGTGTTATCAGGGCCCAATCTTTCTAAAGAAATTCAACAAGGTTTACCCGCAGCAACTGTTGTTGCGAGTCACGATCTTTTAGCAGCAGAAACCGTACAAGCAATCTTCGCTTCTGATAACTTTCGTGTCTATATCAATAGCGATCCGTTAGGAACAGAATTAGGCGGTACGCTAAAAAATGTGATGGCGATCGCGGCTGGCGTTTGTGATGGTTTACAATTAGGAACTAATGCCAAATCAGGATTAATTACGCGATCGCTACCAGAAATTATTCGTGTTGGAGTTTGTTTAGGAGCCAAAGCTTCAACTTTCTTTGGTTTATCGGGATTGGGAGATTTGATGGCAACTTGCAATAGTCCTCTTTCTCGCAATTATCAAGTGGGTTATAGACTCGCTCAAGGGAAACCTCTAGCAGAAATTTTAGAGAATTTAGAAGGAACTGCTGAAGGAATTAATACCACTGAAGTTTTGCTAAAAATTGCTCAAGCAAAAGCAATTTACGTCCCGATCGCTTATCAGGTTTATCGACTCCTCCAAGGAGAAATAACTCCTCAAGAAGCTGTTAAAGCTCTCATGGAACGCGAACTCAAATCAGAGTTTCATGGGTTAGAAATTTGAACTCGAACAAATTAAGTCTCAATAAGACTTACTTCTCCAGTATCAAGATCGTAGCGCCCCCCAACAATTTTTAGCTTGCCCGCCAGTATTTGCTGGGTTAGGAGGACTGAACGCTGTTTCAACTCTCCAACCTGATATTGAACGTTCGCAATGACTGCATTCTCGACTGGATCGCCCGATTTGCCTTTGACACTCTTAACGGCAGGTTCGATCGCCTTGACAAAAGAGCCGAGATGACCTATGAGTGGCTTGCCTTTTACGGCGGCCGTAACTGCACCACAACGCTCGTGACCCAATACCATGATTAAAGGGCTACCCAAGGCAGCTACAGCATACTCTAGACTGCCCAGAATTTCAGGATTCACCACATTTCCGGCTATGCGGACATCAAACAAGTCTCCAATTCCTTCATCAAAAAGAATCTCCGGCGGGACTCGCGAGTCAGCACAACTCAGGATAGTCGCAAATGGATGCTGAGCTTGGGCCACTTCTTGCAAGCGTGCCTTTGATTGGTCAGGATGGTTGGCTTTTTGCTGCACAAATCGTTGATTTCCGTCCAACAATCTCTTGAGCGCTGTATCAGGATTGAGGGGTTCGGGGGTTAGTTCGGGGAGCGACTCTGCTTTAGCTTGAGCTATCCAGGCCTGCCAGAATTCCACTCCTATTGCAGTAGCAGTAAGACCAATACCTCCGACACTTGCCAATTTCAAGAGATCGCGACGACCAATCAATTCTCGAATTCGGTTCATAACCCTCTCATCCTGTTTTGCTTTTTGGGTGCATCGATTCGTGATATGCAAAGAAATCAATGTTTCCTATAGATATCATATAGTGGCGACCCAATTGCGAATTAATTAATAGAAATCAGCGCGATCGCCATTCGCTTACATCGACGCAACACATCTAACGGATCGGATCTCCATTGCATCAGAAACGTAGCACGTGCCTCCAAACTTATTGAGAATAGGTCTGATATTTTCTACCACAGATTTGATGTTTTCTGGGGCACAGAAGGCAATCACATAGACATTATCGAGCATCGTCATATCTAAATCTTCAGATTCTGCTCCTCTGAGACCTTTTCCCACAACATTGCGAATGACAGCGTGTCCGGTTACGCCCGATCGCTCTAAGCTGTCTAGAATTTTGCCAAGTTCAAATGAATTGGCGATGATTTCTATCTTTTTGACTAGATGCATGATGTTATCTCCACAGCATATTAATCCCGTACAAATAGAGAGGAATCCCCACAATGATGTTGAAGGGAAACGTCACTGCTAGGGCGGTAGAAACGTACAGACTGGGATTGGCTTCAGGAACGGTCATCCGCATGGCGGCGGGAACGGCAATATAAGAAGCGCTTGCACACAGCACGGCAAACAAGAGTGCATCTCCTTGCGGCATCCCAATGAATTTAGCGATCGCTAGCCCAATCCCCGCGTTGACTATTGGGATCAGTATGGCAAATGAAATTAAGAAAGTACCTGTTTTTTGCAAATCTTTAATTCTTCTGGCAGCGACCAATCCCATATCGAGCAGAAAGAAGGTGAGGATGCCGTAAAACATTCCCTGAGTAAAGGGTTCGAGAACTTGCCAGCCGTGTTCTCCGGTCAGTACCCCAATCATGAGGCTGCCAACCAAAAGAAAGACTGAACTATTGAGGAAAGCTTCTTGCAAAACTTCAGGCCAAACCAAGTCTCGCTTTCCCCGTTCGGCGGTGAATAAATTAACCAGAATAAGACCAACGATAATTGCTGGAGATTCCATCAGCGCCAGTGCTGCTACCATGTAACCGTCAAAATCAATGCTAAGCTCGCTGAGAAATGCGCCGGCCGTGATAAAGGTGACAGCACTAATCGAGCCGTAGGTTGCCGCGATCGCTGCTGCATCGTAAGTGTCAAGCTTCAGTTTGAGAATAAAAAAGGTGTAGATTGGCACAAAACAAGCCATTAAGATTGCTGCAACAAGGGTCAGGATCACTTCTTGGCTGATGCCGCTTTTAATGAGTTCTACACCTCCCTTAAACCCGATCGCGAATAGTAGATACAGAGAAAGAAGTTTGGGAACGGGTGGGGGAATTTCGAGATCGGATTTGACAAAAACAGCTATCATGCCCAGAAAGAAAAACAGAACTGGCGGATTGAGAATGTTGGACACAATTAGGTTTAGCTCCATGTCCACCCCTCCCGATTGTAGAAACAAAAATCAAAAGTAGTTTTAATCATCTGGAAACTTACTCAGTTAAATCTGAATTACAAACATTGATATTAAATAAACCACTTTAATGGCAATGATAGTCAGGCAAGTTTGTAAAGATTTTCAGTCATTACCATTTTGAGATCTGTTTCTTGTTGGTTAGGGAGTGGCACCCGGAAAGCTTGGATTGTTTTGAATGAGAAACTCGAAGTCGCTAGCGCTCACAGTAGTGGCAGAGATATTTTCTAGTGAGATAAAGGATCTGAAACTACTACTTCCGCTAATACCATCTGGATCGATCCGAATGCTGGTGTTTTGACTTCTCTGTATCCAGGTTACATAACCATCGCCAATGGGATCGGAACCAAAATAGTTTAATTTCTTGAGAAGTTCTGTCAAGACAATCTTGTCCTTGCCAACCTCAAAGTCTTCGATCGCATCGCCGATATCTCCAAGACTGGTATAGATAAAGCGATCATTCCCTGCACCTCCAATAAGTGTATCGCCGCCAGACCCCCCAACAAACACATCATTCCCACTCATCCCCGTCATAAAATCTCTGCCTTCAAGTCCGACAAAGTAGCTGCTGTCTTCCATTCCAGTTAAATTATTCTGTTTGGACGTGCCAGAGATGACTTGGAGAACATCTAGCTGGAAAGTATCGGAGGCGGATAGTCCTTGCTCATCAGTAGCGATGATTTTGATATTTAGCCTACCAGCATCACTATTACTAGGTGTACCACTAAAAGTACGAGTATTTGCATCAAATGCCAGCCAGCCTGGTAGAGAATTACCGTTATCTAGAGTAGTAGAATAGGTTAGGCTATCTCCTGGATCGCTATCGGAGAAGGTATTGGCAGGGACAGTTAAGCTAAAAGCATTAAAAGGGATTACTTGTCTATCGACGATCGCATTTTGTAAGATAGGCGCATGATTCACCTGAGCTACGCTTAGCTGGAAAATATCAGAAACACTTGACCCGGCACTATCCGTTGCTGTGACACGAATATTGAGACTGCCTACATTATTATTGCCTGGTGTCCCACTAAAGGTACGAGTAGCTGCATTAAAGCTTAACCAACTTGGTAAGGGATTACCATTGTCTAAACTTGCTGCATAAGTCAGACTATCTTCCGAATCGAGATCGACAAAAGTATTAGCAGGAA
>CAYTUO010000118.1:0-3764 GCA_964441015.1 uncultured Pleurocapsa sp. | reverse complement strand
CCTCGGTTGCACTTTGGTCAGCAATTGGATTAGCAACTATCGGAGGAGGATTATCGTTATTGACGATGGTCAGGATAGCGCTTGTTTGAGTTCCCAGTGTAGCGCCGCCTGTAGGATTGCTTAGGATTAGGTTAATCGTTTCATCATCTTCAACCAGCGTATCATCGACGATGGGAATATTGACAATTTTACTGGTTTCCCCATTGGCAAGGCTAACGACAATCGGATTGCTGTTATAATCGCTAGATGCGGTGGCTGTACCGTCGGATAAGTTAATAGTTGCGCTGACTTGCCCAAAGCTTCCCTCTGTCCGAATGACTTTAACCGCAACAACAGGCGTTCCATCTTCATTGATGCTGAAGTTAGCCAACTCAAATGCTAGTTTTCCAGCAGCAGAACCTCGATTGATAGCTTGTACGTTAACAACATCAAATCCAGGTGAAGTGCCAGCATTGTCCCGTCCAACAATTTTAACCGCTCGTACAGGTTCGGTAAAGCCGATACTCGCTAAATCAAAAGCGGTAGTGATATTATCTTGAGCTTCTCCTAAAAAGGTAAAATCTACTAAATTAGAACTAACATAAACATTAGCTCTATCTCCTGCGGCACCAAATTCACGAATCAAGAGATCGTTTCCCTCTCCATCAATGATGGTTTCATCGATAAATCCCACAGTTACATAAGAACCCGTCGGTAGAGAGAGCGCATTAACTCCTGGACTGGGATCGTCTCCTAAAACTACATCTAAGTTCACAGGTATAGTAGGAACGTTCAAACCATCACCTTCAGGATCTATAAAGCCATAAGGGCCTGGAAGAGATCCCGCACCGCTATCAAAATAGTCTAAAACTACATCGGCAAATCCTGCCCAGACGGTATCATTATCTATAATCGTCAGGGTGGCGGAATTTTGAGAACCAATGACGGCATTCCCGACCGGATTAATTAGACTGAGATTAATGGTTTCGCTGGTTTCTGGGGCGATATCATCAATAAGGGGAATTGTCAAGGTTTTAGACGTTTCTCCAGGTGCAAAAGTAATTGAGAGAGAAGTATTGTTGTAATCTGTAGGTGCGATCGCGCTACCATCGGACAAGGATAGGGTAGCACCGACTTCGCTGGTGAGATTGCTTGCGCCTGTGAGGGTAACGGTTACTTGAATAAAGGATTTGCCATCTTCACTGACTTGGAAGTTAGAGCGACAGAAAGATATGGTTGGAATTGGATCGACGAAAACAAAAGCACTTGAATCGAGAGTAAAGTTGCTTAAGTCGGTTGCTCCTTGAATGGTGGCAATCAGTTCATCAGGTTCGTTACCTGGCTTATCGATAAATAGGCTATATTTGTTAGCATTGGTGCTGGATACTTCTAAGCGGTAATTGCTTTTGGGCCCTTGAAGTTGAATAAGATCTTCGTTAGGGTTAAAGTCTGCGATCGCAGCGTAATCTGTAGTTCCCCCACTTACCATGCTGCAATCGTCGTAAGCAATCCAAGTCGCATCTCCTAGTATGAAGCGATCGCTCCCATTTTCACCATAAAGCGTATCTTTTTCTCCTAAAGCAAGATTGGGAGTATTGGGATTAACGCCAATAAGAATATCGTTTCCTTCACCGCCACGAAGCGTATCGTTACCCGTCCCACCATAGAGATAGTCGGTATTGTTGTCCGGGCCTAAAAGATCGATCACACTTTGGTTGTCAGTGTGTCCAAATAACAAATCGTCGCCATCTCCGCCCTCAACAGTATCTACGCCGCTATCTCCATAAAGAGAATCATTCCCAGATCCTCCAGTCAGTAAATCGCTCTCACTCCAACCGCCGATAAAATCATTACCATCTCCTCCATCAAGGGTATCGTTGCCTACATAGCCTTGAAGATAGTCATCGCCTGCCTCTCCAGAAAGCGAGTCGTTACCTCCTAGCGTGTCGGAGGATTCATCACCATAGAGTGTATCATTGCCGGAGCCTCCAACCAGTGTATCGCTGCCTTCAAGACCATAGAGAAAATCGTTGCCTGTTCCCCCAGAGAGCGAGTCATTGCCGATTCTGCCATCGAGATAGTCGTTTCCCTCTGCCCCATCTAAGGTATCGTTTCCTGCATAGCCATAGAGAAAATCGTTGCCGAGTCCTCCTTGCAGTAGGTCGTTTCCTCCTAACGTATCGAAGGATTCATCGCCATAGAGCAAGTCATTGCCTTCTCCTCCAACCAAGGTATCGTTGCCTGCTCCTCCTTCAATACTGCTGTTGAGGGGACTACTGATGTTAATGGTGTCATTACCTGAACCGCTCTTGATGTGAAGGCTTTCGATTTCTTGCCAGGAACTCCCATTGCTGGCCGTGCCGCTATTGGCTGTGGTGCTGCTGACTGTTAAATCTCTGGTTTCATTGGTTAGGTCGAGTTCGAGGAAGTCGTTGCCTACTCCGCCGATAATGCTATCGATTCCTCTTGCTGAATAAATAGAATCGTTTCCGTCTCCGCCGTTGAGGGTATCGTTGCCTACATAGCCGTAGAGTCGGTCGTCGCCTGCTTCTCCTAAGATAAAGTCGTTGCCCCCTAGTGAGTCGAAGAAATTATCGCCCTCAAGATAGTCATTGCCTTCTCCTCCTAATAGGGTATCGCTGCCTTCAAGACCATAGAGAAAATCGTTGCCTGCTCCCCCAGAGAGCGAGTCATTCCCTTCTTCGCCTTGAAGCCTGTCGTTTCCCTCTGCCCCATCTAAGGTATCGTCGCCTGCATAGCCATAGAGAAAATCGTCGCCTAGTCCTCCTTGCAGTAGGTCGTTTCCTCCTAACGTATCGAAGGATTCATCGCCATAGAGTGTATCATTGCCCTCACCTCCTGTCAGCGTATCGCTTCCTCCTTGACCTTCGAGAAAATCGTTACCTGTTATAGCTATCAGTGAATCGTTGCCTGCTCCTCCTTCAATACTGCTGTTGAGGGCATTACTAATGTTGATGGTGTCGTTACCTGAACCGCTCTTAATGTAAAGGCTTTCGACTTCTTGCCAGAAACTCCCATTGCTGGCCGTGCCGCTATTGGCTGTGGTGCTGCTGACTGTTAAATCTCTGGTTTCATTGGTTAGGTCGAGTTCGAGGAAGTCGTTGCCTACTCCGCCGATAATGCTATCGATTCCTCTTGCTGAATAAATAGAATCGTTTCCGTCTCCGCCGTTGAGGGTATCGTTGCCTACATAGCCGTAGAGTCGGTCGTCGCCTGCTTCTCCTAAGATAAAGTCGTTGCCCCCTAGTGAGTCGAAGAAATTATCGCCCTCAAGATAGTCATTGCCTTCGCCTCCTAAGAGTGTATCGCTGCCTTCATAACCGTAGAGTCGGTCATTGCCCAGTTCTCCTAACAAAAAGTCATCTCCTGCCAATCCCTGAATTAGGTCATTTCCGCCTAATCCATTAATCGTGTCGTTGTTTTCTGTTCCGATGAGCGTGTCATTGCCAGAAGTTGGGTTAGCCATAGGTTTGATTTCCTTGTTTTTCTGCAAGCAAGTTTTGTCAAGAAGCAGCAAAATTTATGAAGCTGAGGCAGATCTTTTGGCAAGCATCTTGCACGCCAGCTATTTTGCGGAAGTTCTAATTGGGCGATTTAGTTAGAGAACCACACGAGCTAAACCAAATAGTAAGAGGTACAGGTTTTAGCTGTTTTTATTTTTATTAATTCATTCCCACTATATGATTTTTTCGTAAAAATGAGTAGATTTCCTAAGTACAGGACAAAAAATGAAGAGAAGGGTTGCAAAGGGTGACAGAAAAAGG
>CAYTUO010000117.1:0-11096 GCA_964441015.1 uncultured Pleurocapsa sp. | reverse complement strand
AATTTGTTAAAGTTTAATCAAGAAAAGATTAAAATTTGTCTTTCCTTGTTAACTTGTAATTAAGAAAAGATTTAAAGAGCATTAATCCCACTTTTGACCGAATTGATCAAAATGCAGTTAAAGTTCAGTAATAACTCGATTAAAATACTTTTTCTCTTAGTTTCTACAGATCTGGTTTTTTTCTGTCTCCATATTTTTTACAAATGCCAAGAATGGGGAGCGCTTAACATCTGCAAACAATTTCGTTTCAACGAGCTTTTTGCAATCACTACAGATTTAGGATATGCAGAGTTCTTTCAATACATTAAAGAATTTTGGATTGTAGTCTTGCTAGCTTTAGTAGCTTGGCGAAATAAGTCTTTTCTCTATTTAAGTTGGTCTTTGCTTTTTGTGTATGTATTGCTGGATGATTCTTTTGGCATTCACGAGAATCTAGGGGATTTCATCAGCACTAAATTTAGTTTTATCTATGCCTTGCATTTACGCGCTGTTGATTTTGGAGAAATATTTGTCTCTGCTTTTTTCGGCACGCTCTTTTTAATTCTTATAGCAATTTCCTATCGTTTTAGCAAAAGTATAGAAAGAAAAATCTCTAGATATTTGATTGTCATGTTGCTAGCTTTAGCTTTAGCGGGAATTGTAGCAGATATGCTTCACATGATGTTCTATATGGTGGGGATTGAGTTTATGCAGCGTATTTTTACTTTTATAGAAGATGGTGGCGAACATTTAGTCATGAGCGTAATTTTAGGATTCGTTTACAGCGTATCCGAACGTACCAACCAAAACCTTCCTGTTTCTAGAGACAACAAGATACTCGTATCCCATCTATAATCCATTTGAAGAGGGTTTATAGCTCTGGGAGCTTCTATGAGAAAACTCTCATGATGTTCTTAAGCTGCTTCACAAACGCTTCACGACCACCTCATCAGGAAGCCTGAAGATAAATATTGACGGTAGTGATACCGAAAGCAACTAAGGACTTAAAACAATGAGAGTGATAGTTTACTCACATGATGCGTATGGTCTCGGTAACATCCGCAGAATGCTTGCTATCTGTAATTATCTGCTAGATGCGACTCCAGAACTCTCGATTCTTCTGATATCTGGTTCTCCCGTACTGCATAGCTTTCGGATGCCACAAGGGTTAGATTACATCAAATTGCCCTGTCTGGGACGAAATGAAAAGGGCGAACTATCTGCCAAATATCTTAAAAAAGACCCTCAAGAAGTCACGAAACTGCGCTCTGAAATTATTAAAACAGCAGTTGTCAACTTTGAACCCGATCTAATTCTCGTCGATAAAAAGCCCTACGGATTGCAAGGAGAATTAAAATCTACCTTAACTTATTTAAAACAGCATTTACCTGAAACCAAACTGGTACTACTTCTGAGAGATATCCTCGACGCACCAGAAGTAACAATTAAGGACTGGCATCAGAATGATTACTATAATGCACTCCAACGCTATTACGACCAAGTTTTAGTCGTCGGAATGCCAGAAATTTTTGACGTTGCCCAAGAATATCAATTTCCTATTTGTCTATCTAAAAAAACAAAATTTTGCGGCTATATTCGCCGAGAATATGGATGCAAATCTCCTAAAGTTATCCGTCAGGAATTGCAAGTCAAACCTGATGAAAAATTGGTCTTGGTTACTCCTGGTGGTGGCGCTGACGGCTACTATTTAGTGGAGACTTACCTACAGGGATTAGCAAAACTTTTCCCTCAACAGAAAATCAAAAGTTTAATTTTTTCTGGCCCCGAAATGTTACAAGAACAGAGACAGGAACTCGCTCGATTAGTCGAACAGTTTCCTCACGTACAAATATCTGAATTTACTGACGATCTTGCGAGTTATATGGATGCGGCTGATACAGTGGTTTGTATGGGGGGTTACAATACTATCTGCGAAGTGCTTTCTCTGAGTAAAAAAGCCGTTGTCGTCCCCCGAATCAATCCCGTACAAGAACAATGGATTCGCGCTCAAAGAATGGCAGAGTTTGGGTTATTTGAAGCTATTCATCCCGATAATCTAACTCCTCAGTCTCTCATCAATGCAGTGTTAGAACAACTTAGGAGCGATACTAGCTTTCTTCCTCCTCTTGCTCGTCTCGATTTAGAGGCTCTCCCTCGCATTAGTTACTATCTTTCAACCTTAGTTTGTGGCGATTGCTCTTTTCCCTTAGCTAAGAAAACTAACCTATCTGAACTTGTCGAGCTATATCCGTTGAAAGCAGTTAGCTAATACATCTGAAAACTAAGAGATTGTACTTTTAATTATCCCAATTAAGGAGATTTAAAATCATGCGTGTTTGTGTTATTGGAACTGGATATGTCGGTTTGGTGACTGGAGCTTGTTTAGCTCATATTGGGCACCAGGTTATCTGTGTCGATAATAACCCAGAAAAAGTGAAATTAATGCAATCTGGACAGTCTCCGATTTACGAACCAGGACTATCAGAAATTATGCAGTCAGCCATGATAGCAGAAAGGTTATCATTTACGACAGATCTAAGTATTGGTGTAGCTCATGGCGAGGTTTTATTTATTGCTGTTGGAACGCCATCATTACCAACTGGAGAAAGCGATACTCGTTATGTGGAAGCCGTAGCTCGTGGAATTGGCATTTATCTAACAGAAGACTATAAAGTCATTGTCAATAAATCTACCGTTCCCATTGGTTCGGGGGATTGGGTGCGCCAATTAATTCTCGATGAATTAGCTACTCGCCAACAAGTTTTAGACACTCAAATTGTTGCCAGTTTTGATGTAGTTAGCAACCCAGAATTTTTACGAGAAGGTTCTGCTGTTTACGATACTTTCAATCCAGATCGCATTGTTCTGGGAAGTAATAACGAACGAGCAATTTCCTTAATGCAAGAACTTTATGCTCCCATTGTGGCACGTCAATTTGCCGAGGATAAATCGCTTTCTCCCGTTCCTGTTGTCGTTACAGATCTGAGTTCGGCGGAGACGATAAAATATGCAGCAAATGCATTTTTGGCAACTAAAATTAGCTTTATTAATGAGGTAGCAAATATCTGCGATCGCGTCGGGGCAGATGTGACACAAGTTGCTAAAGGAATCGGCCTTGATTCTCGCATCGGTGACAAGTTTTTGCAAGCAGGAATCGGTTGGGGTGGTTCTTGTTTTCCCAAAGATGTCTCTGCTTTAATTCACATGGCAAGAGACTATGGTTACGAAGCGCAACTGTTACAAACAACGGTCAAAGTTAACCAACACCAGCGTTTACTAGCCGTAGAAAAACTGCAACAAGTTCTAAAAATTCTCAAAGGTAAAACGATTGGTTTATTGGGACTGACATTTAAAGCAAATACCGACGATCTTCGCGACGCGCCTGCACTAAACTTGATCGAACAATTGAGCCGCTTAGGGGCAAGAGTTAAAGCTTACGATCCGATTTTAAATTCTGTCGAAATGCCTGCTTTACCTGTTGAATTAGTTTTTAATTCCGAACAACTCGCCCAAGATTGTGATGCCTTAGTTCTAGTGACAGACTGGCAAGAATTTCGCAATCTTAATTATTCTAAAATTGCCCAACTTATGAATAGCCAGATTATCATTGACGGGCGCAATTTTTTAGATCCAGGAATTTTAGTTGAAGCAGGATTTTACTATATAGGAATTGGTCGTCCCGAAGTAGGCGATCGCTTCGTAGAAAAGCGTTTGGATCGGAATTTAAGTCGCAATCAAAACCCCAATTCTCTACAACTTGCTTAATTGTTACTAACTCACGCTGAGTTCTCATTATTCTTAACTAAAAAGGAGGCAAACAGGCGATGAAGAAGATAATGTTTTACTGTCAATATTTAACTGGAATGGGACATCTGGTTCGCAGTACGGAAATTATTCGTCAATTGGTTAAAGATTTTCAAGTTTGCTTTATTAATGGAGGGCCAATTGTACCAGGATTTGAAATTCCCTCCCAGGTAAAAATTGCTAAGCTACCGCCACTTTGGATTGAAGATGGAGAATTACAAGTTGCTGAAGGTTTTGCCAATCTTGAAGAAGTAAAAGAAGCTAGGCGAAATGCTTTAATTAATCTGTTTGATAGGTTTAAACCCGATTGTTTGATTACAGAATTTTTTCCCTTTGGCAGACACAAACTTTTCTTTGAGTTAATTCCATTGCTAGACCATATCAAATCTGTTGCGCCATCAACTAAGATTGTTTCTAGTGTCAGAGATATAGTTGGTAGAACTGATTTAGATAAAGAAGCAAAAATTATCTGTGAATTGACGAGCAAATATTTCGATCTCATCTTGTTTCATTCAGATTACGGTTTTCAGAAGTTAGAAGAAAGCTTCTCTAGAGTCAAGGATCTCAATTGCGAAGTCAGATACACAGGTTTTGTCGCTCAATCAACTCCAGAAAATAAAATTTTGAGCGAATCAGATTTAGTGAATTTAAATCGAAAAGAACCCTCAATCCTAGTTAGCGTTGGCGGCGGAAGAATTGGATACGAACTCATCGAATCTGTTCTCCAAGCTAGTTCGATTATTCAAAAGAAAGTTTCTCATCACATTCAAATTTTTACTGGCCCTTTTATGCCAGAAGAACAATTTTTACAACTTCAGCAAGTCGCTTTAGATAAAAGCAATGTCACGCTGCAAAGATATACATCAAATCTGATGACTTATATGGAGAAAGCCGACCTTTCTATTAGTTTGTCTGGGTACAATACAACTATGAATATTCTTAGAACGGGAGTTCGTTCTTTAGTAGCTCCTATCGGTCATTATAGTTATGATAAAGAGCAATTAGTCAGAACTCAAAAACTAGAAAGTTTAGGGATTGTTGAAGTTCTTGACCCCGAAAATTTAGACCCGTCTTATCTCGCTCAAAAAATCATCGATTGTTTGAATAAAAAGTTGGGTACTAAAGCTAGTCATGTCTTTGACCTTCAAGGGGCAGAAAAAACAGGACTATTCTTGAAAGAATTACTGCTAGAAAAGGTTGCTGTTGCTGCTTAATGTGTGTTGTAAATAAACCACAGAGGCGCAGAAAACGCCGAGATGGAGAAAACAAAGAGTCTGAATTGAGATGAGTAAGAAAGACAAAGATTTGAAAGCAGTGATGCCAGGAATGATGCGGATAGGACGCAGATTTTGGCCATACATTACTAAAAGAAAATTATTAATCGGCGGTTCGCTTTTAGCGCTTTTATTCGAGACAGGATTCCGATTGTTAGAACCTTGGCCGCTGAAGTTTGTTTTCGACCATATTTTAGTCACGGAAACGACGAATGATTCTTTAAAAGTTATCGTCGGTCATGGACTCGATCCAATGCTATTGCTGGCGCTTCTCGCCTTCTCAATCGTATTAATTGCAGTAGTTGGGAGTTTTGCCGCTTATCTAAGTACTTTTGGCATGGCGCTGGCATCAGTACAGATATTAACTGACATACGCGGCGATCTTTTCAGTCATCTTCAGCGATTATCTCTTTCCTTTCACATTCAACACAAAAGTGGGGACTTAATTACTCGCGTCACCGCCGATATCGATCGCATTAAACTGACAATTGTCAAAGTAATTCTTCCTCTTGTGACTAACATTATTGCGCTGCTAGGAATGTTAGCGATTATGGGATGGATGAACTGGGAATTATTGGCGATCGCCTTAATTGTCTTTCCCTTATTTGTCTTCTCTATCTCTCGCTTAGTCAATCAAATTCGTCTGGCGACTCGCGAACATCGCAAACTGCAAGGAGTCTTAGCAGCAACCACTAGCGAAACCATCGGCGCGATTAAAGTGATACAGGCGCTATCGCTGCACAACCAACTCGAAGATATCTTTCAACAGCAAAACAATGAAACCCTCAACCACGGGACAAAATCGCTCAAACTCTCAGCAGTTTTGCAACGGACGGTACAAGTTTTAGTTGCTATTTCCATTGCCTTAGTCTTGTGGCGAGGATCGCATCTCGTCATCCAAAAAACCCTGACTCCTGGCGATTTACTGGTGTTCATTACTTACCTAAAAAACGCTTTTGAACCCCTCCGCAAACTCTCCAATCAATTTAGCGACATTGCCAAAGCAACCGCCTCCGGCGAACGAATTCTCGACGTTCTCGACTACGAACCCCACGTTCGCAACTATCTCAACGCCAAACCCGCTCATTCCTTCTTCGGTGCAGTCCGATTTGAAAACGTGACTTTTGGTTACGAAACTGGCAATGAAATTTTAAAAGATATTTCTTTTGAAGTGCAACCCGGTCAACAAATCGCCGTCGTCGGTGCATCTGGAGGCGGAAAATCCACCCTAACCAGTCTGATTCTACGCCTCTACGATCCTAACTCCGGTCGCATCTTAATCGACGGACAGGATTTGCGCGAATACACCCTCGATTCTCTGCGACAACAAATTAGCGTCGTCTTGCAAGAAAGCATCTTATTTGCCGCCAGCATCCGCGAAAATATTGCCTACGGAAAAATAGGTGCATCGGATGACGAGATAGAACAAGCGGCAAAATTAGCCAACGCTCATGAGTTTATCATGAACCTTCCCGATGGCTACGACACGGTTTTAGGAGAGAGAGGGTGTACGCTTTCGGGAGGACAAAGACAACGAATTGCGATCGCGCGTGCAGCTATCCGTCAATCTCCCCTCATTATCCTCGACGAACCTACAACCGGATTAGATAATGCCAGCGAACAGGCAGTTAATAAAGCACTCAATCGCCTCACTCAAGGACGGACAACCTTTATCATCTCTCACGACTTACCAGCAATCAAACACGCAGACTTAATTCTCTACGTCGAAGGCGGACACATTTTAGAACGCGGTACGCACGACCAACTCATGCGCCTTGGCGATCGCTATGCAGCACTCTATCAACTCCAGAACGCCGTTAACCAAGGAGAGAATAACTATGCCTTCAACTAATACTCGCGTTATCCTGCTGCGTCACGGACAGAGTACTTATAACGCACTGGGATTATATCAAGGAAGTAGCGATCGCCCCAATTTAACCGATCTCGGCCGCCAACAAGCTCAACTAACAGGTGTTTTTTTCAAAGAAATAAAATTCGATGCTATTTATTCTAGCCCCCTCAAACGAGCGCAGGAAACTGCAATAGAAGTTCTTAAGCTAATTGATCCAACTGTTGTTCCCAATACCGTTGACATTGTTCCCCAACTAAGAGAAACCGATCTCCCTGCTTGGCAAGGTCTTCCCTTCCAATTCGTCAAAGAACAATTTCCCCAAGACTATCGTGTCTGGAAACAACGTCCTCACGAGTTTCGCATGGAAATCCCCATATTCAGTGACCAGTTACCAGTGATCAGTTACCAAGTATTAGAAAGCAACAGTGACAAGTCAGAAGTTTACCAATCGCCAATCCAAAATCGTGAATACTGCTTTCCTGCTTTAGATTTATATGATCGCGTCCAGCAATTCTGGCAAGAAATACTACCCCGCCATATCGGTCAAACCATACTCATTGTCTGTCATGGAGGGACAAATCGCGCCTTAATTAGTACCGCACTCGGCGTAAAACCCGCTCATTATCATCAATTCGAGCAATCTAACTGCGCTTTAAACGTTCTCAATTTTCCCAACGGCCGCTTGGAGTCCGGGAAATTAGAAGTGATGAATGATGCCACTCATATAGACGTGAATTTGCCTAAATCTCAAGATAATGGTCTGCGATTGTTATTTATCCCTTCCCAGACGACCAATCCTGAACAAATTCAAGGACTTGCTCAATTGCTCAAAAATACCAAGATCGACTTGAGCATCAATGGCGACCTCGACAACTCCCACGCGATCGCCGAGCAAATTTTACAATACCATCCCGCCGCCGTACAGCTACAGGTATCGCGCGAAGACTTTCCCCAACTGTGGCAACAAACGATTAATGCTAGAAAGCAAGCAAATACAACGCAATTATTGACTGGATTAGTGGTCGCTTGCGATCGCGTTATCGAACAATTTCTCGGACAAATATTAGGCATCAATGACGACCAACTCTGGCGCTTGCATCTGCACCCAGGAACCCTCAGCATCGTATATTACCCCAACTCCGAACATCCCCCCATCCTTCAAGCGATGAATCTCGATCCTTCTTCTTAACTCCTGTACAGACATTGCACTGCAACGTCTCTACGTCCTGAACTCCTGAACTCCTAAATTATGAAAATTGCATTTTTAGTTTGGCGCTTTCCGGTTGTATCCGAACCGTTTATCCTCAATCAAATCACGGGTTTAATTGATCGCGGACATGACGTTCGTATTTATCCCCTCAATGGCAAACCCGATAATCTGTCCAAGATTCATCCCATCATCGAACAATATAACCTGCTCGATCGCACTTACTATCCGCCCACCCGACCCGACAATTACTTACTGCGAGTTATTAAAGGGTTAGGGTTATTCCTAAAAAATATCCATCGCGGTTCCTTATCCCTACTACAACTGCCCAAACTCTTCAAATATAACCATGAAGTTTGGTCGTTGAAATGGCTTTATCGTGCCATGCTTTTCCTAGATCGCCAGGAATACGACATCATTCACTGTCAATTTGGCACCCTCAGCGCAATGGGTTTGCTATTTCGAGATCTCGGCATTCTCCCTGGCAAATTAATCGTAACCTTTCGCGGCATCGATATCAGCCAGCACGTCAAAGAAAAAGGCGAAGATGTTTACGACCAACTCTTTGCCGAAGGCGATTTTTTCCTAGCAAACTGCGAATTTTTCCGCCAGAAAGCCCTAAAAATCGGCTGCAACCCCGATAAAATAGGGGTTCACGGGTCGGGGATAGACTGCCGCCAATTTGCTTTCAAACCTCGCTATTTTCCTGCTGATGGCATTGTTCGCATTGCTACCACAGGTCGCCTGGTAGAAAAGAAAGGCATCGAATATTGCATCCGCGCGATCGCCAAACTCTCCCCCACTCATCCCAATCTCGAATTCAACATCATCGGCGACGGCCCCTTAAAAGCAGACTTCGAGAACTTAATCGAAGAACTCAATGTCTCGCACCTAGTAAAACTCTTAGGTTGGAAACAACATCAAGAAATCGCTGAAATCCTCGACACTTGCCATCTCTTTCTCGCACCTAGCGTCACCGCAGCAGACGGCAATCAAGACGCACCCGTAAACACCTTAAAAGAAGCAATGGCGATGGGTTTACCCGTCATCAGCACCTATCACGGCGGCATTCCCGAACTCGTAGAAGATGGGGTTTCTGGTTTCCTAGTCCCCGAAAGAGATGCCGATGCGATCGCCCAAAAACTAGCATACCTCATCGAACACCCCCAACTCTGGGAATCGATGGGTACAGAAGGTCGTCGCCGCGTCGAAGAAAAATACGACATGGAAAAACTCAACGACGAACTCGTCCAAATCTATCAAAACTTACTACCCTCAGTAACCCCTCCCCTTCCTCTCTCTGCGCCTCTGCGCGACGGACGCTTGAAGTGCGGACGCAGGTTCCGCACGCGCGTCCTCCTCTGCGTGAGATAAAACAAACCCAATAATAAGGAGTCACAACACATGAATACTCAAAAACCCCAAGTAACCATCGTCGTCGTCCCTCGCGAACGCTTTAGCTGTACCCAAGAATCCCTAGAAAGTATCTACGACTACACCGATTATCCTTTCAAATTAGTCTACGTCGATGGCAATTCTCCGAAAAAAGTAGGCCTTTACCTCGAAGAAAAGGCAAAAGAGAAGAACTTTCAGCTAGTCAGGAAAAATTACTACCTCTCTCCCAACCGCGCTCGCAATATCGGTTTAGATTACGTTGATACCAAATACGTAGTCTTCTTCGATAACGATGTTGTAGTAACGACCGGATGGTTAGAAGCTTTAGTCAACTGTGCCGAAGAGACTGATGCTGCTGTCGTCGGGCCTCTGATGTGCGAAAAGCAACCCCTGCACCAACGCATTCACTTTGCCGGAGGAGAATCCCACATCGTCACCGATATTCAGGGCAAACGGCATATGCGCGAGAAAATGTATCGCCAAGGTCAACAAGTTCCCGAAGTTTACGACCAATTGCAACGGACGCAGACAGAACTAACCGAGTTCCATTTAATGCTAGTCCGCACAGAAATCTTCGCTCGCGTTGGCAAATTCGACGAAAAATTTCTCAATACGAAAGAACATCTAGATTTCTGTATGCTAGTTGCTCAAGCTGGCGGTACGATTTACTTTGAGCCAACCAGTATTGCAACTTATGTTCCCGGCCCTCCCTTAGACTGGACGGATCTGCATTTCTTCATGTTACGTTGGAGCGATGCTTGGACGATCGCAAGTCTCGATCGCATGAGAGAAAAATGGAACTTAGCTGAAGATGGCTACTTCAAGAACAAATACAAGAAGTTAGGTTGGCGGCGCAAAAACACCATTGTCAAACCCATTGGCAAAAGTCTTAGTAACACATTTGGATTAGACTACCAATCCTGGAAAGAGCGTCTGTTTTCTTGGGAAAAAGTGCTAAATCGCTATATGTGCGATCGCTACGCTCGCAAGCACCTCCAACCTTCAAAAAACCAGGTTTTAACCCAGATCGCTCTATCTTCAACCCCAGAACGGTCAAAGGATTTAGCCTCGCTAAAGCACTAAACGATAGTTTCTACTTCGGCTAATCCCCAACCAGACAACAACAATTGTAATCACTGTTAACCCAATCTCAGAGAAAACTACATGACCTTAACAACACAAGCTAATACTAACTCCCCAACTTCTGAAACTGTAGAGCAAGACAAACCAATTTTTATAGGCGGACTACAACGCAGTGGAACTTCACTCATGAGAGCCATTCTTGGTTCGCACCCATCGTTAGCCATCTATAAATCCGATCTCCCTTTGTGGACTAAATTCTATAAGCACAACAAAGATCTCGATCTCAACAATCTTGATGCGAGAAAGCAATTACTTGACCAGATCGTTTCGGATCGCAAATCTCTCAAAATTATCGGTTTAACCTTCAATGCAGAAGAAATTTTAGAAACGCTCAACGACGAACCTAACGTTACTTTTGGCGTTCTCTTCCAACACCTTCTCAGACAATATGCCAAATTGATAGGAAGACCGCGATGGGGACTCAAAACCCCTCACAATGAGT
>CAYTUO010000116.1:0-11098 GCA_964441015.1 uncultured Pleurocapsa sp. | reverse complement strand
TTTCAAGGTGGCGAACTTGGTTCGCCACACAGCCCCTCCAGAAGGCAGAGGGCAGAGGGGGCAGGGGAAGCAGAGGAAGCAGGGGACAAGGAGGACAAGGGGGACAAGGGGGACAGGGAGGAAAATTTCCCAACCACCAGTCACCAATCACCAGTCACCTCCTCACCTCCTCACCAATCACCTTCTCACCAGTCACCTCCTCACCAATGTCATTAATTATTTTTAGCGATTTAGATGGAACTCTGCTCAACCAAGACGACTATCGCTACGACGCAGCCCTTCCCGTTTTAGAAAAACTCAAAACCAAGGGAATTCCTGTCATTTTCGTGACCAGTAAAACGCGCCAGGAAGTAGAAGCGCTACGCCAAGAACTCAATCTTCGCGATCCCTTCATCGTCGAAAACGGCAGTGCTGTCTTTATCCCCCTCGACTCAACTCAGTTTGCCTTGAATGCAAGCAACGAACGAGAGGGCTATCATCTCGAACTGTTGGGCTGTAACTACGATCGCGCCAGACAAGGGCTGAAGGCAATTGCCACAGCGCTTGGGGAACCATTGCGGGGGTTCGGCGATCTCAGTGCAGCAGAGATTGGGCAACTGACTGGATTATCGCCAGAAGCGGTCAAACGAGCCAAAGCCAGAGAATTCACCGAGCCATTTATTCATCCCCATCGCCTTTCACCGGAGGAGCTAGAGCAAGCCGTGGAAAGGCAGGGATTTCAACTTGTAGTAGGCGATCGCTTCTCTCATTTAATCGGCAGAGGGGCTGGTAAAGGTAAAGCTGTTCAGTGGTTAGTGAGACACTATCGCTTGGGAGAATCGAAGGAAAAGTTGATTACGGTTGGCTTAGGCAATAGTCCTAATGACTTAGAGATGCTCGAAGCCGTAGATTTTCCCATTATTATTCCCGGAAAAAAGGGTTCTCATCCAGGACTGATGGGGCGAGGCTGGCCAGTCGCTTCCGCACCTGGAGCGCAAGGATGGGCTAGTGCAGTGGCGACTTGGTGCGATGCGGGTTAGAAAAGCGAACTGAGCGAACGAAAAATTAGCAGTTGATAACAGATAGCCAATAACTGGGTACCCTAGAGAAAGAGGAGGAAATTTATTTATTGCTGACAAATACTTTGGATGACCCTTTGCATTAATCCTCGCTGCCCCAATCCCAACAACCAAGACACCTTACTATTTTGTGTAAGCTGTGGCTCTGAGTTACTGCTGGAGGGTCGCTATCGCGTCATACAACAACTCGGAGGGGGAGGATTTGGCAAAACTTATGAAGTAATAGATTCGCAAGCTGCCAATGAAAGTCAAAGCAATCTCAAAGTTTTGAAAGTTCTTTCCTTCAATCACCCCAAGTATGTCGAGCTTTTTCAACGAGAAGCTCAATTCTTAACAAGATTAAACCATCCAGGAATTCCGCAAGTCGAGCCGGACGCTTATTTTCTCTTTTACCCTCACAACAGTGCCGATCCCTTGCATTGTCTGGTAATGGAGAAAATTGAGGGACTCGATCTCAATCAATACATCAGTCGGCGAGGAACTTGTATCGCTGAGAAACGGGCAATTCAATGGATGATACAGCTAGTCTCGATTTTGAAGGAGATTCACAGCCATAACTTTTTCCATCGAGATATTAAGCCTTCTAACATTATGCTTCGAGCTAGCGGACAGTTAGTGTTGATTGACTTTGGCACGGCGCGAGAAGTGACAGAAACCTATATGTCGAAGCGATCGGATGGTCAAGTGACAGGGCTTTTTTCTGCGGGTTATAGTCCTCTAGAACAACTCAATGGTCAGGCAGTTCCTCAATCGGATTTCTTTGCTTTGGGGCGAACTTTTGTTTATTTGCTCACAGGTAAACATCCCAGCGAATTTTACGATTCTTACATAGATGATTTGCATTGGCGAGCGGCCGCTCCTAATATTTCTCCTCAATTTGCTGATTTTATCGATCGCATGATGGCACGCCTGGCCAGTCAGCGTCCTCAATCGGCTGATGTTATCTTACAAGAATTGGAAGATATCTACCGCAGTTTGTACGGTAGCGATCCCAGTTCTCGAATGAAACCCTTTGGTGCATCCAAACCCTCGCAGAAAATGCCTGATGTAGTAAGAGGAGATCCGTCGGCTATAAAAACGACTCAACTACTACCCAATAGTACTCCTCCAGCTTCTCCTCCAGTAGCGCCAGCGTCCCCCCCACCACAAGCTCCCGTAACGGCTGAGAAAGCAACCTCTGACTCTGACTCTTCTTCTTTGCTCGATCCAAGTTTTATCTCTAGGTGCCAACAGGAACTCGCTCAGTTTATCGGGCCTATGGCTTCTATTGTTTGTCAGCGAATTGTGAGCAAAAATCCTAAACTTTCTGCCGCAGAATTTGTAGCAGCTTTAGCTCAAAAAATTCCCGATCCCAAGCAAGCAGAAGCTTTTCAGAAGCGCGTTCTCCGGTAGTATAGCAGCTATGCAGCTATGCAGAGGGCAGCTATGCAGAAGGTAGAAGGTAGAACCCTTGCTATCCTTGACTTTGAATCTTTAGAATCTTTTAAGGCAACTTTAGAGCAAAACAAAGAGAAGTACAGTTTTTAAGATCCCTAGCCTCGAAGACATTCGTCACAAGTCCCAATTGAATTTACATTTATTTTTAGATAAAAATAAGCAACGTCAACTCTTAAAAATTCAAAGTGCCTATCTATCTTTTGACTTAATGATTATGTCTTTCGTTGGTTTACATACTCACAGCGACTATAGCCTTCTCGATGGTGCTTCTCAAATTCCCGATCTCGTCGATCGCGCAGTAGAATTAGGAATGCCTGCGATCGCCATTACCGATCACGGTGTCATGTATGGTGCGATCGAGTTGCTTAAAGTTTGCCGAAACAAAGGTGTTAAACCGATTATTGGCAACGAAATGTATGTGATTAACGGCGACATTGAAGTTAATCAGCGTTGCCGAAAATATCATCAAGTTGTCTTAGCGAAAAATACCCAGGGTTACAAAAATTTAGTTAAATTAACGACTATATCTCACCTGAAAGGAATACAAGGAAAAGGAATTTTTGCTCGTCCTTGCGTCAACAAAGAATTATTGGAAAAATATCACGAAGGATTAATTGTAACAAGTGCTTGTTTGGGAGGTGAAGTTCCTCAATCAATTCTCGCAGGCGAGCGACAACGCGCCAGAGAAGTTGCTAAATGGTATAAAAAAGTTTTTGGAGATGATTATTATTTAGAAATTCAAGATCACGGGTATCGGGAGGATCGAATTGTCAACGTTGAAATTATCAAAATAGCTCGTGAACTAGGCATTAAAATTGTTGCTACTAATGACTCTCATTTTACTTCTTGTTACGATGTTGAAGCGCATGATGCACTTCTGTGTATTCAAACAGGTAAGTTAATCCTTGAAGAAAAACGCTTGCGCTATAGCGGCACAGAATATCTTAAATCGCCTCAAGAAATGCGACAATTGTTCCGCGATCATTTACCTGATGACATCATTGAAGATGCTATTGTTAATACATTAGAAGTTGCTGAAAAAATTGAAGTTTATAAAGTTTTAGGCGAACCTCGAATTCCAGACTATCCTGTTCCTGCGGGGTATACACCAGATAGTTATGTAGAAGAAATTGCCTGGCAAGGATTACTGGAACGACTCAAATGTCGCTCGCGATCAGAAATCGATCCAATCTATAAAGAACGATTGGAATACGAACTAAAAATGCTCCAGAAAATGGGTTTCTCTACTTATTTTTTAGTGGTTTGGGACTACATTAAATTTGCTAGAGATAATGGCATTCCAGTTGGGCCAGGACGCGGAAGTGCAGCAGGTTCTTTAGTCGCTTATTCGCTAAAAATTACGAATATCGATCCCGTTCATCACGGATTATTATTTGAAAGATTTCTCAATCCCGAACGAAAATCAATGCCAGATATCGATACGGATTTCTGTATTGAAAAACGGGATAAGATGATTGAATATGTAACTGAAAAGTATGGGGAAGGTAACGTAGCACAAATTATTACCTTCAACCGCATGACTTCAAAAGCGGTATTAAAAGATGTCGCCAGAACTTTAGGGGTTAGTTATGCAGATTCCGATCGCATGGCAAAGTTAATTCCTGTTGCGAGAGGCAAACCTGCTAAACTCAAGGTAATGATTTCTGATGAAACACCAGAACCACAGTTCAAACAAGCTTACGAAAACGAAACAGTTAAAATCTATAGCGATCGTAAAGAAGAAATCGGATCGATACCCGTTCGTCGCTGGATAGATATGGCAATCCGTATCGAAGGAACGAACAAAACCTTCGGCGTTCATGCAGCAGGAGTAGTCATTTCTTCACAACCATTAGATGAAATTGTTCCTCTACAAAAAAACAATGATGGTGCAACAATCACCCAGTATTTTATGGAAGATTTAGAATCGCTGGGATTGTTAAAAATGGATTTTCTCGGCTTAAAAAACTTAACAACAATTCAAAGAACGGCTGAGTTGATTCAACAAAATCGAGGTCACGTATTAGATTTAGAACAATTACCGCTAGATGAAAGAAAAGCACTACAAATTCTGGCAAAAGGAGAAATCAAAAAATTGCCGCCCGACGTACAAAAAACGCATGAACTTTTAGAAAATGGAGACTTAGAAGGAATCTTTCAATTAGAATCTGATGGAATGCGTCAGATAGTAAAAGATTTAAAACCATCCGGTATCGAAGATGTTTCTTCGATTTTAGCTCTCTATCGACCTGGCCCTTTAGATGCAGGTTTAATTCCTGAATTTATCGATCGCAAACATGGTCGAAAACCAATTAAATATAAACATCCATTATTAGAAACAATTCAACAAGAAACTTATGGTGTTCTTGTTTATCAAGAGCAAATCATGAAAATGGCGCAAGATTTAGCTGGATATTCTTTAGGAGAAGCTGATTTGTTGCGTCGTGCAATGGGTAAGAAGAAACCTGAAGAAATGAAGAAACATCGCGAGATTTTTATTGATGGTGCCACTAAAAATGGAGTCGTTCGCGAGATCGCTTCAGAATTATTCGATCAAATGATTCTTTTTGCCGAATATTGTCTCAGTTATGACACAGAAATCTTAACCATTGAATATGGGGTAATGCCTATCGGTAAAATTGTTGAAGAACAGATTTCTTGTACGGTTTATACAGTAGATAAAAACGGTTTTCTTTTCACTCAATCAATTGCCCAATTGCACGATCGCGGGAACCAAGAAGTCTTTGAATATTGCCTAGAAGATGGTTCAATTATTCGCGCTACCAAAGACCATAAATTTATGACTGCTGACGGTAAAATGCTACCAATTGATGAAATTTTTGAGAAAGGGTTAGACTTAAAAAAGATTAATTCCTAGCACTCTGTCAAAAATGAGTACTTTAACGCTACAGTTACCATCACTGCTAAAACTTAGCGAAGAACAATTTGCTCAATTAGCTGCTGTTAACCGCGATTTACGTTTGGAACTCACAGCAAAAGGGGAATTAATTATCATGCCACCGACAGGAGGAAAAACAGGAAATCGAAATCTCGATCTAGAAGGACAACTTTGGTTGTGGAACCGTCTAAATCGCCTGGGCAAAGCTTTTGACTCTTCAACTGGATTTCGATTGCCTAATGGTGCTATTCGTTCCCCCGATGCTACTTGGGTAAGTCTAGAAAGATGGGAATCCCTAACAGAAACGCAACGTAAAAAATTTCTCCCTCTGTGTCCCGATTTTGCTCTGGAGTTAGTCTCAGAAACCGATGATTTGACAGATATTCAAAAGAAGATGCAGGAATATCTTGATAATGGATTGCGTTTAGGATGGTTAATTAATCCCAAAACTCAAACAGTAGAAATTTATCGTCCCAATCAACCCGTTAAAATCTTGCAATCTCCAACCACATTATCGGGAGAAGAAGTTTTACCTGGATTTGTATTAGATTTACAAGTGATTTGGGATTGAAAAAAGTCAAGTAGACAAGGGGACAGTTACCAGTTGCCAGTTACCAGTTACCAGTTACCAGTTATCAGTTACCAGTTACCAGTTATCAGTCACCAATCCCCAATCCCCAATCCCCAATCCCCAATCACCAATCACCAATCACCAATCACCAGTCTTAACGGAAATTCTCAGGCTTTAGGCGTTGAGAGTTGGAAGGTGTAAACGAACTACCTTGCAATTTAGTTCCCGTTCCCCCATCGGCTGGATCGAGAAAAGGACGCAAGTCAATCCCATTAGATGAGATAGAATGTCTTGTAAGGCTCGATAAATCTTGATTTAAGAGTTGACCGAGTTGGTTGAGCCATTGGCTAGATTGACCACTGTCAGTAAAGGTATTGACTCCTTGCGTTTGTTGACCCCTATCGGCAGTAGTGAGATTTTGGAAAACGCGATCGCGTGTTAACATCGGATCTTGACCATCAGGTACGGTAAAGACAATGCGACAGCTTGGGTCTTTTTGGGTAGTAACGCAGACAATATTGTAATTATTTTCTACTGACGTACTCAGTTCTAAAAGACCATCTTCTCGATAGGACTCCAGGCGACGACTAATTTCATAGCAGCGACGTTGTGCTGACCAACCGCCTCCCATTTGACGAGGAATTGCCCACGGATAAGCATCGTCTGGCTGACTTTCTGGATGGTACATCACTGTATATTCACCATTAACAACCTGACAAGTAAAGCGAGGATCGTTACTGACAGGTTTAGAGGATTCATCGTCAGATTCGGTATCAGTAGGGGAAGCTGAATCTTCTGGTTGGGTCTTTTCGTCATCAATAATTACGTCCGGGATGTCTTGGGTCGAACGCTCTTCTTCCTCGGTTTGTTCTACTTCTTTGCTAATCAGTTGAATCAATGTTTGTGGCAAATCGGTACTGGTCGATAGAGGTAAAGCGAAAGCACTACCGCTTGTCAATGGCAGCAAAATACTTACACTTAAGGGGAAACCAATGACCTTAAGGATAGAGACTGCCCATTTAGATGAGTTGATAAATCTTAGTGTCATAGCTACAGATGTGTGAGATTGAATTTACAGAAAACTGGCTTGAGCGAAGGGGCGTGTCACTCTTCTGTTTTAACCTCTAAACTGGCAAATTAACATAAGAAAGTTAAGCAATTAACATGAAGATACATAACTAAGCTTCAAACTTTTTGAAACTCAGGATGATATTGCACGACTCCTGTATGACCTATCAGTGCCCGTTGACGAAGTTCTCTAACCATAAAAGCCTCTTGCGGAACATTTCCTTGAAACCTCAATCCGTATCTTGAAGCGACAGTAAAATCGAAGCGAGCGTAAAAAGCAGGATGACCGAGAACGAATACCACATCATAACCAGCCTGCCGACATTCTTCAAGACCTATTTTTACGAGTTGTGAACCAATTCCCTGTCGCTGATACTCAGGTAAAACTGCTAGGGGAGCAAGTCCAACCGCCTTAAGATGTGAACCTTCTCTAGCACATATCGGATTTCAGTCTCATCATTAAATGTTTCGCGACGAATCATAAATCATTACGTATTTTTTACAATTCTTCATAATAATGATTAAGAGAGCGTTGTATAAATAAATTTGTGAAGGTGTATAAACACCTACTCAAGTATCAGTTTCTCTGTCAAACTGCGCGAGGCGTAGAAAATTAAAATCTTCAATAGATTCTTAAGCTTTACTGCGTTTCGGAAAATTTGGCAAACCTGAGACTGTTACTCACATGAAAATGGACTTTGACAAGACAAGCTATGCATTTTGAGGAAGCTTTCCTTAAGAGGGTCTCTTCAGGTCAAGTTTGTTAAGTTTTGTAACAAAAATAAGAATTCCATTCCCAAAACCCTTTATTTCTATTAAGGAGATTGGTGAAAAGGTGACTGGGATAGCATCTTGCTAAATTCCCTGCTCGCTAATCGTCAATCCCTAATAAAAATTTTTCACAAAGGAGAACTTCAATGTCTGTGGTTTTAGATGCACCTGTAGAGCTTCGTCCTAATAGCAGTTCTGAAGAGCTAGGAATTGTTATTCGGGCGGTTTACAAGCAAGTGTTGGGCAATCCCCACATCATGGAGAGCGAGCGCTTAGTCACGGCAGAATCGCAGTTGTGCAATGGTAGCATTACAGTACGCGATTTTGTCCGCGCTGTTGCCAAATCGGATTTCTATCGCGATCGCTATTTTGAATCTTGCTCTCCCTATCGTTTTATCGAGCTAAACTTTAAGCATTTACTCGGTCGCGCTCCCTTAGATCAAAGTGAAGTTTCCGAACACATTCGCATCTGTATCGAAAAAGGCTACGATGCAGAGATTGACTCCTATATCGACAGCCAAGAGTATCAGGATCAATTCGGCGATAACACCGTTCCTTACTATCAAGGCGCGAAGAGTCAAGTAGGACAAAAGCAACTAGGCTATAATCGCACGCTCACCTTATATCAGGGTTATGCAGGCGTGGATAGCGCCTTTACCGCGTCTCGCTTAGTAGAGTCCGTTGCTACCAATAGCGGCAATAAAATTACCCTACCTAGCACTGGTGGTCGTCGCGGCGGTTACAAAGATGCAACTGAAAAGACGTTCAAGATCGTTGTGAAGGGGTCTAAATTTGATAGCCCTCGTCGTACCAGCAACAATGAGTATGTTGTTTCAGGCGCTAAGATGACTCCTACCCTTCAGCGAATTCATCGCGCTGGTGGAACGATTGTCAGTATTACTGAGATTGCCTAAGTCTTGGCGTTTTTTCTGGGTAGAGGCGTGTTTTTTGCGTCTCTATCCGTCTGGTTTTTCTCTTGATGAAAAAGGAGCGATCGCAACAATAACCTTGATATAGTTGGAATTTATTCGCTTAAATCTCTTGATTTTGTGATGGATATTACCGAATTCGTCAAACTTTCTCTAGGAAGTTGGCGATCGCAACGCAGCGCTCACCATCTAGCCTTCGCTCACTTTGAAGAAGTGACTTCAACGATTGAGATCGTTCCTTTGGCTAACGACGATGCAGAAGTCATCAACCTCTGTAAATCTAACAAGATCGACCCCCTGCTTGCGACTTGTCCCTTTCGCATGAGTTGGGAGGGAGAATCGGATTGGGATGAAAATGAGGTACTCAAGGGAACAACAGTTCTCGTCCCAATTCCCGATCCCGATAGCCCAATCAAAGGACGGCTACTTCGAGACCAAGGCTATGCAGAGACCATTCCTTCAGTGGGCAATTATCACATCAGCGAAGATGGCACATTTGTTCTGCAAACCCCCTACGATCGCGCAACGGCTGAAGAACGGATCTGGTTTGCTACTCCTAACCTGCGCTTGCGCGTGTCACTGATCAAAACCAGCGAGGGAACGGGAGTCGTCACCGCTTCTTTTTCTTCAGAAATTCGTTCTCTAAAAGGGTGAGGAATAAAGAATGAAGGACGATTTAATGCTAGACCTAGCGCGTTATTTGGCTGGAGATTTTAGCAACCAAAAACAAGCATATACAGATCCGAAAACTTATGCTCATATTCGTGTTTTTTTTCGTCCTTTACCCTTTTATTTTTTTGACACAATTGGTTTTTATTCCGAGCAAACCTACGACTACGATCTCTGGAGTCCCTATCGTCAAGGCATTCATCGTTTTATCGAGCAAGAAGATTCTATTTACATAGAAAATTACAGTCTAAACGATCCCCTGCGCTATGCAGGTGCGGGACGAAATTTAGACATTCTAAAAACCATTACTCCCGATTGTCTTCAAAGACGATATAACTGCTCAATGATTTTTAGAAGAGAGGGCAATCTTTTTCGAGGAAATGTTGAGGGAAAGTGCTGTTTTATCGAACGCAACGGGATTCAGACTTATTTAGTCAGTGAAGTAGAACTAACAGAAAATACCTTTGTCAGTTGGGATCGAGGAATGGACGTAAATACTCACGAACAGGTATGGGGATCGGCGGCGGGGGCGTTGAAATTTGAGAAACGAGAGAGTTTTGCCGATGAAGTTTTTTTGGGCAAGAGAAAGTGAAAAGGAGACAAGAAAACATTGATTCTTTGCTTTTTGCCTTTTAACCTGAATGAGTCAAACTTAGGGGTCATTGATGAGTGTATCAGAACTTGAAAAAATTATGCTACCCCCAATAGCTCGCAAAAAAATGCAGGCTTGGATACGAAGTCGCCATCTGATTTGTTTGGGGAATTTTTTCATTTTTGAAACTTTAGAATACTCGTCAGTCGAACGGTTTGAGGAATGCGTTGCTAGTTTAGGCGGAACTTTAATTTCTGTCGAGCCTGTCAAAAAAGTTTGGATTGGCAATCATCGACAAGTTTTGCTCTATCAAGCTAAAGCGAGTTTACATACCCCTCATCACGATCTCAAACAATATTGGATAAAGTATGGCGGTTTTTATACAAGATTTGACGAAAGGGTTTAGGCAGAGAACGAGAAATTAACGTGCGGGACTTCGTGCGACAAGTTGCGCGATCAGAACTTTATCGCTCTCGCTTTTTTGACAATTGTCCCCGCTACCGAGCCATTGAGTTAAATTTTAAACATTTACTAGGCCGCGCTCCCGAAAGCTATGAAGAGATGAGCTATCATAGCCAAATCCTCGATCGCGACGGTTACTCAGCCGAAATTGATTCTTACATCGATAGTGACGAGTACATCAATGCCTTTGGGGAAGATATCGTCCCCTATTACCGAGGCTACAAAACCCAGACAGGAAAGAACATCGTAGGATTTACTTACCTTTTCCAACTGTTGCGAGGTGCTTCTAGTAGTGATAAAAATCTCGTGATGGGAAACCGCCCCCGCCTCAATCGCTCCCTGATTACCCATCAACCGAGTGGCGTGACTCCGCCTTCTAGCGTTGGTACTTATGGCGGGTTGACTGACGTAAATAAACTTTTGGCTGAGGTGCTAAAACCCAAACAGCAGGTAAAAAGCCTTCAAGAAACCTATCAGGACTATACCGCTAAGACAGAAGACTACCAAACCTTGCAACGTCAGTGCGCCGAACAAGAAAAAGTGCTGGCACGATTATGATCGCAGTTAGCTGAACTCAGTTCGTTTGCTAGCATCGGAGTTAGCGAATTGAGCAAATGGCAGTCTACCACTCCTGGAACTTAT
>CAYTUO010000115.1:0-11192 GCA_964441015.1 uncultured Pleurocapsa sp. | reverse complement strand
TCTCGACACCTCCCTTCGGGTAGGTGTGAGCCTTCTTGCTGTTTGAGGTAAAAATCCTTAATCGCCAAAACTCGATCGCAGTTTCTGCAAAATGACTTCTCCAAGGGTTTGCTTTTTGGAGAGTTTAATGGTGACGATCGCGGACATTCCCGATCGCAAGGCAATTTCTTGGTTATTAATGACTAACGCTTGTTGCTCTAAAGCGATTTTAGAGGGAACGCCAGAAAAATGATGGATTGCATCCGGCGGTAAGGCATCGGCACCGAGAGAAATCACTTGTCCTTGGATACTCTCTTTAAAAGCAGATGAATCAATTTGCACGTCCGCTTTCATTCCCTCTTGCATGAAATCGAGATCTTCCTTGGGAATTAAAACTTCAGCCACAATCTGTCGGTCATTTGCCGCCAATTTTAAGAGGGTTTTCTCGCGATCGCTTTGAGAGCCGAAACCTGACGCAGCTTTTAGATCGAATACCATCCCTGTAACCGGAGCTTTCAGAATATAGGAATTTGAGGCTTGTTTGACGCGATTAATCTGGCGATCGAGATCGGCAATTTGTCTGTCATTTTCGAGAATAATTCTAGTTAACTGACTGTCGATCTCGGCAATTTGCTTTTTGTTATCTGCAATCTGTTTTTGATAATCAACCGTTGGCTTAGGTAACTCGTTGCGAATCACGACTGTTATCTTGCTCAATTGCTCTGTTGCCCGATCTAGAGTTGATTGTAAGCGTTGTTGTTGCGATCGCAATTGCTCTAGTTCCTCCTTTCCAGTAAGCACGGCTTGTTGTTGTTCGACGTATTCAACGCGAGCGATCGCTCCTACCTTAACTAAAGGTTTAATTTTACTGAGCCTTTTCTGTGCTGCGCTTAGACGCTCCTGAACCTCTTCTAGCTGTGCTTGATTTTGCTCTACTTTTTCTTGCAATTGTTTTACGGCTAAACTAGCTAGCGCTTTTTGAGAATTGACTTGCTCAATACTATCTGACAGATTGGCTGACTCTTGAGAATTTTCTGTCGTCTGGGTTGAATTTTTGAGTGCCTGAGCTTGAAACTGTTGATTGGCTGTTACAAGCGCCGTGCGATTTCTCGCGAGAAAGGCAGTTTCTCTTGGCAGTTTCAGTTGCAAAATAGCTCCTTCTACCTGAGCCATACTGACAGGTTTCTCAATCGAGAGGTGATAAAACTGATTTTGTTGAACGAGTAACTGGCGTTGAGTTTCTAGGTATTTTAATTTTTCGTAAGAATTGATCGCGTCAAACCCCACCAATGGCTGTCCTTTCTTGACTTGCTCTCCTTCCTTGACAAAAACTGCGTTAACGACCTTATTTTCAGGTGCTTGCATTTCTTTGATTTTCCCGCGAGTCGTTAGCTGTCCGGTCACGGAGACAACTTGCTTTATTTGAATTTCAATTCTGGTAAGCATTCCCCATCCCGCGCTCAGGGTGGCAGCGCCAATAACTGTCGAGACAATCGCTCTCAACCGAATAAGCGGTTGTTGCTCTGGTTTTTCTGCTTTTAAGCGAGAATCTTCCTGCATCTTATCTTCGATAGAGCGTCGTTCCTCATCGTCTGTTTTGGCGACCTCTTTAGTTTTCACTCCCCGCCGAGCTTTTAGGTCTGCTGGTATTCCCTTTTGTCCATCGACTACCAGTATGCGCTTTTTCTGAGTGCGATCGGCATTGGGGGGTCTGTCATTCGATGAAGTCATGATTCGTTGTAACAGAGTCAGGAAGGTTACGCTCTCGCCTGACGATTATGATAGCTTGCGAGTATTGTTAACGATCTTAAGTGCAACGGGAACGCATCTGGTTAAAGTAGGTATCAATAATTACTCTTGAATCTAATTATTTGCCGAGTAATGTTGGCGATTATGTGAGCAAAATGTATTATTTTTGTATAATTTGCTGATTTTTCGCGTTTGTTTTTGCTGCTTTGCCAACCGAACAACCAACCCATTATAAACTCTAATTGGACTACATTGCTTGTTTAAGAGTCCTTACCTAGAATTGCATCGCAACCATCCAGTGTATTAGTTAAATAGCTAACACCTAATCGATATTTTTACTTTTTATCTCTAAGTTTAACCTTGAAGAATTTTTCTTTTTGAGTTACTCGATTAAGCTATCCTAAAAAAAATATAAGCTATAAAAAGCAAAACGGAAAAATCCTTCATTTCCGATCTTCTGGGGCTTTCTGTATGAAAATTATTTTTCTGGGCGCTACAATCTCGATCCCATTACATTGATATAGGGAAAGAAAACTTTTAATTTTTGCCAGAAGCTAAATAAGCATAACATTGACACTAGGTCAAGAGGTTTGAGAGAAAAATAATTAATAAGAAATTATCAATTTGGTTGGGGACTTTACTGAATAGTTGACAGCTTATGGCATATTTAATTGATAAAGTTTAGAAATCAACAGTTCAATTCAGTCAAATCCGCACGAGACGACGTTATTCAAATTCTGGATAGTCCTAAATAGTACAGTTGGCAAGGTAAAAGGAGCAAACTCATGGAAACTTCGGTAGCAAATTTTTTAGAGCAGGCTTTTCTAAGCCAAAATGCTCTAGCTTCTCGGATGGAAGTTCATCTAGTAGATAAAAATGATATTTTTTACAAAAAGGGGCGAATTCTGGCCGAAGAAGTCTACCGTCAAGTTTGGAATACCGAGCATTTAATAGATGGGAATGATTATGCGATCGTTGTCTCCCATAACGGTTCCGTGGTTGGCAACATGAATCTTCAACTCAGAGCCGAAAAGAAGTTATTAAAAAGCGAATTATTTTTTGGTCAAGAACATTGGCAAGAATACTTTCAGGGTTCTCCTTCTAACGTAGCCGAGCTTTCTGCTCTAGCGCTGTCTCAAAACCTGCCAAACGAAGTTAGACGACCGATTATGATGATGCTCATTCTGGGAATACAGACACTCTGTCGCCTCAAGAAGATAACATTCCTGGTTACCGTCCAGCATGAGTACCTCATTCGGATTTTGACTCAAAGTTTGGATCTACCATTTGTTCGCAACGAGATGATTAAAACACCACAGGGAGAGTTACCAAATGATGATTATTGGAAAAGGAAAGAGCCGCCAAAAATCTATTACTTAGAGCCTAATGGCAGCGAGACTATCGATACCTGTGCTTCGTTTTTCTGCTATCTGAATGTAGCGGGAATTCAAACTTCATTTCTTCCCAGAGTTCAAAAAAGCGATTTGTCTTTTTCCGCTTTTCGCAAAAACTGGGATATCGATCGCGCTACTCACAATTGATAACCAGCACGCAATTAAGAGCTAGCTGGACTTAATTAGGTAAGATCGCTCCGACAAATTTGTTAAGTTTCAGCCGATCAAGAGCGATCGCTCCGCATCTGGAGCGCGACGGACGCTTGAAGTGCGGACGCAGGTTCCGCACGCGCGTCCTCCTCTGCGTAAGACTTTATTGGCCCTCAAAGAGTTTCATCTCGTTCTTCACAAAAAATTACTTCACGAACTCAAGGACATCGCTGTGCTGTTCTAGCGAGGAATTTGAATCTCCCTGCGATCGCAACAGACAGGCCCTCATCGTCACTTTCGATACAATCCGTAATTCATGGGGATATCGCGGACAAGGATCGTTGACTAACCAGATTGGCGGCACCATCATTAGATCGTAGCTCGCAATGGTATCGAAAACCCCAGGACAAGATTTCAATTCAACGACGAGTCCTGGTAAATACTCAAAAACTTCTTCCCAGTCTATGTTTAGATTGCGCTCCATCACCGGAAAAATGTATTTATTAATACTGTTTTTTTATAAATCCTATTTTAAGAGCAACCCACATCAGTATTGAGTAGAATTTCCCCATAGTCAGGAATCCAAGCCAACCATTGTTCGTCCGAGCCTTGACAAAGTAGCCAAGCTTCATCAAAACTGAATGCTGTTGGTGGGTTGAATAATTTAACCCAAGTGGAAGGTTTGTATTGAGGTGAGAGAGAGCCAGTGCGAAGTGTTTCCCAAGCTAACGCGCTTTCTCTATTACTTTGTGTTGTTAGCACCATAACTCAAAAAATAATTCTGTAGTCTATAATACAAAAAGCTTTCAGTAGCCAGGGTGAATCTTTTTATAAATTTACAAAGTCTAGAAACCTTCGCTATTGGCTGATAATTGATAACTGATAACCGATCGCTAATAGCTGATAACTGATATGAGTAATACCCAGACGCGCAAAGCCGATCACTTGCGGATTTGTCTGGAAGAAGACGTTCAATTTCGTCAAAATACCAATGGATTTGAACGATATCGCTTTATCCACACTTGTTTGCCAGAATTGGCTCTCAGCGAGATCGATATTAGGACAACCTTTTTAGGTAAATCCTTGGACGCACCTCTGTTAATCTCGTCTATGACGGGAGGAACCGAACAGGCAAAAATCATTAACTATCGACTAGCAGAAATTGCCCAAGCTTACCAACTGGCGATGGGAGTCGGTTCTCAGCGAATTGCCGTGGAAAAACCAGAACTGGCCGACACTTTTGCCGTGCGATCGCTCGCCCCCGATATTCTTTTATTTGCCAATCTCGGAGCGGTACAACTCAACTATACTTACGGTTTAGAGCAGTGTTTGCGGGCGATCGAGATCTTAGCAGCCGATGCCCTCATTTTGCACCTCAATCCCCTTCAAGAGTGCATTCAACCCCACGGAGATACAAATTTTAAAGGATTACTTGACAAAATTCATAATTTATGTATTAAATTGCCAGTCCCCGTAATTGCCAAAGAAGTTGGTAACGGCATCTCGGCAACAATGGCGCAGAAATTGCTCGAAGCGGGAGTCAGTGCCATAGATGTTGCAGGGGCTGGCGGGACTTCCTGGGCGAAAGTGGAAAGCGAACGCGCCAAAACGCCCTTACAGCGACAATTAGGAAAAACCTTTGCCGATTGGGGTATCCCGACAGCAGAATGTATCGCGGACATCCGCCAGCTAGAGCCAACCGTTCCTCTGATTGCCTCTGGGGGATTGCGGAATGGATTGGAAGTAGCGAAAGCGATCGCTCTTGGGGCAGATCTTGCGGGTTTAGCACTGCCATTTCTCCAAGCGGCTTCTCAATCCCTAGAAGCCCTCCACGAAGCCGTACAATTGCTAATGGCGGAAATTACCACCGTTCTCTTCTGTACCGGCAATGCTACTCTGTCGGCTCTAAGACACTCCAATTCTCTACAAAAGTTAGCATAAAAATAACGATTTTTTCTCGCTCCCTCATTCCTTATCCTCAAAATCAAATGAGTCAATTTCTCAAACAAATTTTTGCCAGTACACTAGGAAGTCTTGCCGGACTCATTCTTTTTTTTCTGCTGGGAACTAGCGGTTTAGTTGCCTTAATCATTTTAGCCACCTTGAAAGAGAGCGAACCTGTTGTTAAAGATAAATCTGTTCTCGTTTTTGACTTATCCACCCCCATTAGCGATACTCAACCGCCATCAACTCTCTCTCAAGCGTTTTCTAGCGAAGAAACCTCGCCCATAACACTTCGCCAAGTTCTCGATTCAATTGATAAGGCAAGGAAGGATCGACGGATTGTTGCGATTTTCTTGGATGGTCGGGGGAGCGATAGGAATAATGGCTATGCTACTCTCAAAGAAGTCCGCACGGCTTTGGAGCAATTTCGCACTGCTGGCAAAAAAATCATCGCCTACGATGTCGATTTAAGCGAACACGACTACTATTTAAGCTCAGTAGCCGATACAACGATCCTCAATCCGATGGGAATGGTGGAACTCAATGGCTTGAGCGTGCAACAGTTATTTCTAGCCGATGCGCTGAAAAAATATGGAGTGGGAGTGCAGGTGGTTCGAGTCGGTAGCTACAAATCAGCCGTCGAACCCTTTACCAGGCAAAATTTCAGTCCTGAAAGTCGGGAACAAACAGAAGCCTTACTCGCCGATATTTGGGGAGACTTTCTCAATACGGTCGGCAAAAGTCGAAAAATCGCCGCGCCCAAGTTACAGGGGATTGCTGATACCAGAGGCTTTCTAGACGCAGAAGAAGCTCGCACCGAAGGACTTGTTGATCGCGTCGCTTATTTCGATAACGCCCTTGACGACCTCAAACAACTGACTGGCGAAGAGAAAAAAGCAGGAGAAAAAACCTTCCGTCAAATTGACTTGGCAACCTATGCCTCAGTTCCCGTCAAAAAAGCCCAAAAGAAATCCTCCAAAAATAAAATTGCCGTTATCTACGCAGAAGGGACGATTGTTAGCGGTCAGGGTAACGTACAAGAAATCGGGGGCGATCGCTTTGCCAAAGAATTACGCAAAATCAGAGAAAACGAAGATGTCAAAGCTGTCGTGTTGCGGATCAACAGTCCGGGAGGTAGCGCCACAGCTTCAGAAATCATCCTGCGAGAAATCCAACTCATTCGGGAGAAAAAACCTGCGATCGTCTCAATGGGGGATGTGGCAGCTTCCGGCGGTTACTGGATAGCGACGGGGGGAAATCGGATTTTCGCCCAAACCAGTACGATTACAGGTTCCATCGGCGTTTTCGGTCTTTTAGTCAACCTACAGCAAATCGCCAATAACAACGGCGTTAATTGGGATGTCGTAAAAACCGGACGGTTAGCGGATCTAGAGGCAGCCAATCGCCCCAAAACCGCACAGGAACTCGCTATCTTGCAGCGATATGTCAACCAAATCTACGAGAAGTTTCTCAACAAAGTCGCCCAATCCCGCAACCTGCCAAAAGAAAAAGTCGCGCAAATTGCCCAAGGACGAGTATGGTCGGGAGAAGATGCTCAAAAAATCGGTTTAGTTGACCGAATTGGCGGACTAGAAGCAGCTATTCAAGATGCTGCCAAAGAAGCCAACCTCGGCGATAACTGGGAAGTTGAAGAATATCCCGCCAAGCGAACTTTAGAAAGCGAAATTCTGGAAAAGCTTTTTAAGACAGAGGCAGCAAAAGTCGCACAACCCATCGATCCTCTGACGGCTGAATTTCTGAAATTAAGGGAAGAATTGGCAAATTTACAAAGTCTGAACGACCCCAAAGGGATCTATGCTCGTCTTGCCTTTAACTGGTTGATTGAGTGATTGAAGTTTTTGATATGACTAATTAACGGATTTGATATTATCCCTCTTCTGTCACTCCGGGGAGAGTCTTGGCTCGTCTCAACTCTGGCTTGCTTTCAGGGCAAGCATTCAAGCGATCGCGTTCCTAACAGAAACTAAAATTCTGAGTTTTTATTAGGAAATAAGTTAGCGATCGCTTGTTAACCAAGGGTTCCAGAATTTAGAGTTGACGCGAGTTTTCCTAAAGTGACAGAAGAGGGTTAAGTTAAGTGCGATCGCTCATCTTGTTCGGACTATCAAACTTTAGACTGAGCCGTACAAAAGTACCTAGAACGGCTGTTTTAAATGTAAATAAATATTACAAAAGCGAATATTTTGTCAGGAAACGCTAAACTAAGCAAGTTTTAGCTTTGATTCACAATCTTTGCTCTCTCTTATGAATCTTAGCGATTAGCTCCCTTATAGGAAAAAAATCGCGATTTCAACGGTGTGAGAAGATTGACTTAAACGATTAAACTTAAAGTATACCAGCATACAAGGTTGTTCTTGAGCGTATTGCATCAAAAACAACAAAAATACTTAAAAACTAGACGAGTTAGAGTAGGTTGCCCTGTGGTTTCTTCAAGCGTTCCCCCGACAATAAACTCCCTGAAGATAATCCCCCAACGCTGTACTGGTGCTTTTATTTTAATGGATAGTCTCGTGCGCCACGGCGTTAAGCACATTTTTGGTTATCCAGGCGGTGCCATCCTGCCAATTTACGACGAACTGTATCGCTCCGAAGCCAGAGGAGAAATCCAGCATATTCTGGTGAGACACGAGCAAGGTGCTGCTCATGCGGCTGATGGTTATGCTCGCGCAACCGGTAAGGTGGGTGTCTGCTTCGGGACTTCTGGCCCTGGTGCGACTAACCTGGTAACAGGAATTGCCACTGCCCATATGGATTCTATCCCGATGGTAGTAGTAACGGGTCAGGTTCCGCGTCCTGCGATCGGGACTGATGCTTTCCAAGAAACGGATATTTACGGGATTTCGCTACCCATTGTCAAGCATTCCTATGTCGTTCGTCACGCTAGCGATATGGCAAGGATTGTCGCAGAAGCCTTTCACATTGCCAGTACGGGCCGTCCGGGCCCAGTCTTAATCGACGTTCCCAAAGACGTAGGTTTAGAAGAGTGCGACTACGTGCCAGTTGAGCCTGGAAATGTGAGACTTCCTGGTTATCGTCCTACTGTCAAAGGCAATCCGCGTCAGATTAACGCAGCTTTACACCTCATCGAAGAAGCGAAACGACCCCTGCTGTACGTTGGTGGCGGCGCGATCGCCTCTAACGCCCACGCTCAAATCCACGAACTCGCAGAACGCTTTCAGCTTCCCGTCACTACGACTCTGATGGGATTAGGGGCATTTGACGAAAATCATCCCCTCTCTGTCGGGATGTTGGGAATGCACGGGACAGCCTATGCTAACTATGCCGTGACTGAATGCGATTTGCTGATTGCGGTGGGTGCAAGATTTGACGATCGCGTCACGGGTAAGTTAGACGAGTTTGCCTCTCGCGCTAAAGTCATTCACATCGACATCGATCCAGCAGAGGTGGGAAAAAATCGCGTTCCCGAAGTGCCTATCGTCGGAGACGTGCGCCAAGTTCTAGAGCAATTACTGCAACGGGCACGGGAATTGGATTTTCCCTCCAATCCAAGATGCACTAAAGAATGGCTGGAGCGCATTCAATGCTGGCGCGAGGATTATCCCTTAGTCGTTCCTTGCCATAGCGATAGTATTTCTCCTCAAGAAGTCATCGTCGAAATCGGTCGTCAAGCTCCTTATGCTTGCTATACAACAGATGTAGGACAGCATCAGATGTGGGCGGCTCAATTCCTCAAAGCAGGGCCGCGTCGCTGGGTTTCCAGTGCTGGCTTGGGAACGATGGGTTATGGAATGCCCGCAGCAATGGGAGCTAAGCTGGCTTTACCAGACCAAGAGGTGATCTGTATTAGTGGCGATGCTAGCTTTCAGATGAACTTGCAAGAACTGGCTACCCTAGCACAATATGGAATTAATGTCAAGACAGTTATTATCAATAACGGTTGGCAAGGAATGGTGCGGCAGTGGCAGCAGGCGTTCTATGGGGAGCGTTATTCTTGCTCGAATATGCAGACGGGAATGCCCGACTTTGAGCTATTGGCGAAAGCGTTTGGCATAAAAGGCATAACAATTCGCGATCGCTCCCAACTCGTCGAGGGAATTGCCGAGATGCTGGCACACAATGGGCCCGTCCTAGTTGATGCCCACGTAACCAAGGATGAAAACTGCTATCCAATGGTGGCTCCTGGTAAGAGCAACGCGCAGATGATCGGACTGCCAGAACATAGCCAACTCAAACGAGCGAGCGAGCCAATTGATTGCAGCAATTGTGGAGCGGAAAACCCTCCTAGCAATAAATTCTGTCCCGAATGCGGCACCAAGCTCTAAAGTTTTGAAAATAGACTGTTAACAAGTGGCAGTTGGCTAGAAATTAGCTGACTGCTATTTTTTTGACTAATGGTTTAGGAAGATGCAAGTTTTATGGAGAAATGAATGTCTACAATTGCCATTCTTAATTTAGAACCCATCGTTCATTTATCGGACGAGCAATTTGAGAAGTTATGTTGGGCCAACCCAGAAGCCAAGTTAGAGCGGAATGCAAAGGGAGAGTTGATTATCATGTCGCCGACTGGCGGAGAAAGCGGACAGAGAAACCGAAAACTGACTCAACGCTTAGGCAACTGGACGGACGAAGATGGGACAGGAGAATCTTTTGACTCCTCGACGATGTTTCGTTTACCCAATGGGGCACTGCGATCGCCCGATGCCGCCTGGGTAACATTGACTCGTTGGAACCAACTAACGCTAGAACAAAAGAGGGGATTTGTTCCTCTGGCTCCCGACTTTGTGGCTGAACTACGCTCCTGGAGCGACAACCGCGAGGACTTGCAGGCCAAGATGGAGGAGTATCTCGCTAACGGTGTTCGCCTGGGTTGGCTAATCGATCCAATCGATAGGGAGGTGGACATCTACCGGATTGGGAAAAATAAAGAAACGCTCAGTAATCCAACACAATTATTAGGCGAAGAGGTATTGCCTGGATTTATTCTGAGCTTGAGCGGAATTTTTGCATGAAAGGCTTCGCCTCAAGATTACTAATAAAAAAAATTAGTTAGCTTTCAAGCGCTTGCGATTGGCAACTAGCAATCCACCAATCCCGATCAAACCTAACCATGTAGAGGTTTCAGGGATTTTAGCCGGTTTAGTAGGAGTCGTGGTCACTGAAAAGCTCACATTCGTTAGGCTTGCCACTGTAGTATTATTCGCTTTTGAAGTAACAGTAGCATTAACTCCTGTAGCTTCAGCAGTACATTCACCTTCTAAGCAAGCACCGATGAGATTAGCTTGACTGGGGTTAAAGGTAACTTGAATAGATTGGTTTGGGTTATTGAAACTTAAGTCGAAGGGAAGCGTACCTAGCGAAGAAGTGAGCGTTCCACTGCCAGATAATGATACGTTATTTTGATTGAGTAAAGGACTGAGGTTATTAAAGGGGAGTCCTGATGCCTCGCTCAACAACCCTAAATTGACTTCGATCGCGCCGTCGAGATAGAGTTGCGGATCGTCTGAGCTAGTAAACGCGCCGCTAAAAAATTCGTTTAGGGTAAAGTTCCCTGTCGGTAGTTCGCCTGGACTCAATCCTAGTGCTGTCTCAACTTGACTGGCAAATTGTGACTCTAAAAAAGCTGCCCCAGAAACTTCAGCCGTGTAATTAAATTTTATTGTTCCTGCTGTGGCTGGTGTTGTCGCCAATGTCCCTAGAGCAATCAATGCTGCTCCCGCAGTAGCGATCGATGATGATAACTTTTTCATAATCGACTCTTTCTTGTCTAAAGATTCTTTATAAGATAAATACTATACCCGATATTTCTCTAGACAAAAGCAAAATTTATTTGCATATATAGGGTTTATAAAAGTCAATCGATTTTGGATTAGTGAGAAGGTGATCGGTGATTGATGATTGGTGATTGGTGACTGGTGATTGGGAGTGTGGGGAGCAGTTACCAGTTATCAGTAATTGTAGTGTGGGCCGAAAAGCCCACGCGAGCGGGACGCTCGT
>CAYTUO010000114.1:0-11304 GCA_964441015.1 uncultured Pleurocapsa sp. | reverse complement strand
ACTGATAACTGATAACTGATAACTGATAACTGATAACTGATAACTGGTTACTGATTACTGCTAACTGTTGATGATTTAGCTTTATAGGTTATTGTCGTTACCTGTCCGAGTTTTCCAAGCGGTTTGGGTTGTTCGTCATTAAACATTACTACTACCCCGCCTGCATTGCCTGCATTGATAGTCAATTGTTTTTGGGCAGTCCAAGTACGCTGACTTCCTTTTGGGAGGTTTCCTTGAAATACCGTTTTGCCATCGGCAACAATTGCTAGCCAACTGGTATCGTTAATTTTGATGTCTACGACAACGGGTTTAGCCTGGGATTTTTGAGGGTTTGAGACAGGTTTGGTAGCTTTTGGTGTAGGTTTGGGTTTGTGAGTAGGAGAAGGCCGAACGATGGGTTGGGGTTGAGGCGCGATCGCGATTTCTGGGACAGATTGCTTGAGGACATTAGAAATTCCTCTAACTGAAAAAATTACTAACACAATATAAAGAAAATAAAGATGAAAAGAACGTAACTGCCAGCTAGGTAATCGCCAAAGAAAGCGAGAGTTTCCCTGTTTAATCTTTAAATCTGTCGGAAAACTATTCGCTATTTCAGTTCCATCCAAGCCTAAAATCTCGGCAAATTGTTTAATTAATCCGCGAATATAAACAGGTTCTGGTAATGAGTCTAAATCGGCTTTTTCGATCGCCCTCAGCAAACGGACAGGTATTTGGGTTTTTGCTTCGATTAATTTGAGAGAGATCCCTTTTTGAGTCCGAACTTTATAGAGATAAGAACCGATTTCTATGAGTTTTTCTTTTTGTTCTTGCTGAGGGTTAATAGGGGTCGGCTTTTTTTTAAACTTGGCAAACATGGTTACTGAATCGGTGCAGCTTCTCTTCCCGTGACTAAATTAACGCGATCTTTTAAAAAACGAATTTCAAAATCGGTTAAAAAGCGATAGCCACCGCTAGGTAAGCTGGATCGATCGCCCCGATTGAGTTGAATCGAACCAATAGCAGTACGGTGGAGTTTGAGGACTTCAAAGCCTAACTGTTGAACGATACGGCGAATCTGGCGATTTCTTCCCTCAATGAGAATGACTTCCAATAAGCTATGGCGATCGCGACGCTTGAGGACTTTAACTCTTGCTGGCAGAGTCTTTTTACCCTCTAGCATAATCCCATCGCGCCATTTTTGGATAATAGACTCGGATGGACACCCATCAATCCAAACGCGATAAGTTTTGGCTAAATGATAGCGAGGGTGAGTTAGGCTTAGCGTCAAAGCACCGTCGTTAGTTAAGAGTAAAGCACCTGTCGAGTCTATGTCGAGTCTTCCCACCGGATGAATTCCCTGTCCCTGGCGCAGATTTTCGGGGAGTAAGTCGAGAACAGTGGTTCGATGTTGGGGATCGTGACAAGTTGAGACGACACCAATGGGTTTATTAAGCAAGATATAAATAAATTCGGGACGATTGGCAGGTTGAATCAATTTTCCGTCAACTTCGAGCCGATCTAAATTGGGATCGACTTTAGACCCTAATGATACAATTTCCCCATTAAGCCGCACTCGTCGGTCTAAAATCATTTGTTCTGCTTGGCGACGAGAGGCGATTCCCCACTGAGATAAAATTTTTTGAACTCGTTCTACCATCGGAAAAAAGTTTAAATTTTGAAGGGTAAATTCTAACAATAGACCAATTGCCCATTCAAACGGCGCACACTGGGGTGTTCTGCCAGCAAGAGTGCCCCAACACTGGCACAGTGCCGCCACACTCCATGCACTCGAATGAAACCAGTGCAACGCTTGATGATAGTATCCTTCATCCAGTCCGATGGCATTGAGATAACTCGTAATTGCGGCGGGTTGACTGCTCAACAGCACACCCCACATCAACAAGACAAACCATTCAAAGGCGGCTTGTCGGCGGAAAACTGGGCGCAGTGCCTCTAAAATTTGCTCAACTCGATGATAGAGAGCCATAATCATCCTGACTGAGTTGGCTTGATTCAGTCAGTTTGGAACATTCCCGCCACTTTGGGAAGGAATGTTCCTCTTCTCGAATGAGGCACAACGGCTTAACCCTTAAAGAGAACTTCGCACTGTCCAGTTGGATAAGTCTTCTAACCACATTGGTAGCTCTGCACTAGATACAGTTATTGTCTATCAAAACGATACAATTGCGATCATGCAAGATACTATTGAGGTTATCCCACTCTACGATTTTATTTCCTGATGGAGCGGAGAAGTGAAATTATTGGTAAGGTTCTTTCGCCTGCGGTGCGGTTGTGGTTGCGATCGCAAGTTGATTTTGTCGAAGAACTCCAGTTTCAGATTTTAGGACGCGATCGCCAAATTTTGAGTGGCTATATTCCTAGCGTCTCTCTAGTTAGTACTGGTGCAGTTTATCAAGGCTTACATTTAAGAGGAGTACAGCTACAAGGCGAAAATATTCGCATCAACATCGGCCAAATTCTCAAAGGTAAGCCACTGCGCCTACTAGAACCCATCAAGGTTGCCGGTGAAATCCAGCTAGAGGAAGCAGATTTAAATGCCTCCCTTTCGTCTTCTCTGCTAGCCAATGCTTTTACCGATTTGCTGTTGATGTTACTCGAATTAGGCGGCCATCCTCAACCTAGCACCATTTTAGACAAGTATCGCATTAGCTGGCAGAAAGTTACTCTCAACACCGATAAGTTTGCCATCGATGGTTCTCTGACAGATGTCGAGGGAAACAGACAGCCGGCAACGATTCGTGCTGCTTTGGAACTGGTCAATCGCCAGACATTGCGCCTTCATCGCATTGGGATGGAAATTTTGCCCCAATTGTTTCCAGGCAGCCTCAGAGAATTTCAAGTCGATTTAGGAGCGGACGTAGAATTGGAGACGTTAAGCTTGGAGGTGGGAAAGTTATTCTGTTGCGGTCGTTTAATCGTGCGATCGTGAGAAATAGAGATTAACCTTAGTTAGCTAACTTTTATCCTAATAACTTTGGCAAAACAAATCCTAACGCCAATAAGATCCCACTAAAAAAGTGGAGATTGACTGCTAAAAATTTACAAGTTCTAACCTTTTCTGGTTGGTCGTGATGCTGTTGGACGTGCTGAACCAATTGATAAGCTGAGGGTAGGCTAGCAAAAATCAGTAACGTCCAGGCGGGAAAAATTCCTAACACAACGAACAGAACAGTCAAAGCAAAAAGACTTCCTGTTGACCAAGTTAACACCTGAGAGCCTCTTGTCGTTCCCATGCGGACGATGGGCGATCGCTTTCCGGCTGCGAGATCGTCTTTGAGTTGGTGAAAATGGGAACAGAAGAGGATAATCGAGGTACTCAGGCCGATGATCACAGAAGCGGCTAAACCCGTAAGGGAGAAACTTTTCGCTTGAGAATAATAAGCGGCTGCGATCGCCAAGGGGCCGAAGGTTACAAAGCAAATAATTTCTCCGAGTCCCTGATACCCTAAACGAAAAGGGGGCCCTTGATAACTGTACCCCAAAGCACAACAGAGTAAAACGATTGCTAAAACTGTCCAGTCTTGCTGCAACCAGCCAATGGCGAGAATTCCGAGAATGCCTAATCCTAAGAATAAATTGCTAAGGGAGAAAACTAAAGATTTGTTTCCTGTTAAATTAACCACTGATTCCGCTTTGTTTTTATCGATCCCCGTCTCTGAGTCAAAGACATCGTTACTCAGATTCAACCAGGCAATAATGAAAATAGCTGCACTTAAAAATGCAAAAAAGATTTTTTGGTGAAAAAGATTCGTTTCGGCAAATGCTACCGCCGTTCCCATAGTAATCGGAATTATCGCCACGCTATACATGGGAGGCTTAATAGCAGCTAGCCATAACTTTTGACGAGACTTTTCTAGGTGAGTGGTTGTAGCCATTAGACTCCAATTGAAAGAACGATCAGAAACTAAAGTACTATAGTTAAGAGCCGTTTGAGCTACTCGTCTATCTCCATAGACTATAATGCTTAACTGACTCTCTCTAGCATTGCTCCAGGGAGGCTGGATAGCGCAAAAGACGATAGGTGTGATATTCAAGAGATACCATTAATCTTGGTTTAAGAAGAAAAAAATTATAAATAAATTTACGATGTCTGTTGCTGTACCAGTCATCCCTAGCCGTGCTTATCTCTTAGACAATGAGTCAAAACTGCAACAATTTCTCTTAGGACTACAAGAGAAATCCAATCGAAAATATCAAACTCAAATTGTTAGTTTTTCGCTCAAGATTGCTCCCATCGATCCCTTATCTATTCTGGCGGTGATCGCGCAACCGGATCGAACTCATTTTTATTGGGAAAATGCCAGTAAAGAAGAGGCAATTTTAGGCTATGGAATTGCCAAGTCTTTAACGATAGATTCTGGCGATCGCTTTGTCAAATCCCAAAATTTTATTGAAGAATGTCTTAACCAAACTGTTAGAATAGGAGACCTTCGCGTTCCAGGTTCTGGTCCTTATCTGTTCTGTAGTTTTACTTTCTTTGATTCGCCAGCAAAGAGTAATTCTTCCTTTCCGCCTGCTACCGTGATTCTTCCTAGTTATCAAATCGTTAGAAAAAAAGAAGATTGCATTTTAGTCATTAATCTAGTTATTGATAGCAATACAGAACTTCAAGATTTGTTGAGAAAAATTCAAGATAAAATTAAAGCTTTTAATTTGTCTATTACCTCAGCACCAGAAAAACAACAAGAAATCGCTAAAAAAACACAATTCCAAAGTCTTTTGGCTTTCAAAGAATCGGTTACTTCTGCCTTAAAATCTATTCAGGATAATCGATTTACTAAGATTGTTCTGGCTCATGCCTTGGAGGTTGTTTCAGGCGTTCCTTTTAGGATTGTAGAATCTTTAAATAATTTACGCCAAAGTTATCCAGATTGTTATATTTTCTCCTTTGGGAATGGCAAGGGACACCATTTTATTGGTGCGAGTCCCGAACGATTAATTTGTGTTCAAGATGGGCAATTAATTACTGATGCCTTAGCGGGATCGGCACCCAGAGGAAAAAATACCGCAGAAGATCACAGTTTTGCCAGAAAACTTTTGAGCAGTGAAAAAGAAAGACGAGAACATCAAGCCGTTACTGAATTCATTATTCAACGTCTGTCTCAACTCGGACTAAAACCCCAGCGATCGCCCCTAAAATTGCTTAAATTATCTAACATTCAACATCTATGGACACCCATTTATGCTCGATTATCTTCTAGCATTCATACCTTAGAAATTGTGGCTAAATTGCATCCTACTCCAGCCGTTGCTGGCGTTCCTACAGAAATTGCCTGCGAAGAAATTCGCCAATATGAAACTTTCGATCGCTCTCTTTATGCTGCACCGCTTGGTTGGATAAATTATCAAGGAAATGGAGAATTTATTGTAGGAATTCGTTCGGCACTCATTGAGGGAAATCGAGCGCATTTGTATGCGGGTGCAGGCATTGTCGCAGGTTCCGATCCCGATAAAGAAATGGCGGAAATTCAACTCAAATTTCAAGCTTTGCTTGAGGCTTTATTGTATTCTCAAGGCAAATTTGATATTGCCTCCTGCCTTCTGGAGGGGCTGTGTGGCGAACCAAGTTCGCCACCTTGAAAGCCCCGTCCTCCTGCCTTGTCTTCACCATTAAATTAGATGCCTGACAGCTTAGAAGCTGTTTGTAAACAAAAATTAAGATTAAGGAATTTGTATTTTTGTATACTAGAGTTAAGATCTAAAAAAAATTACGAGGCAGAAGATAAGCTTGTGAGTCAGTATCAAAGGGGATTTTCTGACCCAAGTTCGGAAGAAAAACAATTGAAGCGTTACGACGCAGCCGCGATCGCAAAATACTATCGCATCCGACCTTGGATCTATATCTGGCGCACTTTAACAATTGTTTGGTTTTTTGGCGTATTTATCTTCCATCTGTTGTGGGATCGATGGACAAATCAAACAGAGAAAAACAAACAAAAACGCGCCAGCGAACTTCGTCATCTCCTCACCCGCCTCGGCCCTACCTTTATTAAAGTCGGACAAGCCCTCTCCACGCGACCCGACCTAATTCGCAGAGACTTTCTAGACGAACTGATTAAACTACAAGACCAACTACCGCCTTTTGATAACCAAATCGCCTTTGGCATCATCGAATCCGAACTCGACTGTAGCGTCAAAGATGCCTATCGAGAAATTTCACCCCACCCAGTTGCAGCAGCCAGTTTAGGTCAAGTTTACCGCGCCGTTCTCCATACCGGGGAAGCAGTCGCCGTTAAAGTTCAACGCCCCAATTTGCGTCCTCTTCTCGCCCTCGATCTCTTTCTAATGCGCTGTTGGGCAAAAAGGTGCGGACGTTGGTTGCCCCTTAATTTAGGACACGATTTGACCTTAATTGTCGATGAGTTTGGCATCAAGTTATTTGAAGAGATTGATTACGTCAACGAGGGACGCAACGCCGAAAAATTTGCCGCTAATTTTCGCAACGATCCAGAAGTTAAAGTTCCGAGTATTTATTGGCAATACAGTAGCCATCGGGTACTGACTCTAGAATGGATTAATGGCTTCAAACTGACCGATACAGAAAACATTGAAGCAGCAGGAATCGATCCCAATGAGATTGTGAAAATCGGAGTCACTTGTGGACTTCGCCAACTCCTAGAACACGGTTTCTTCCACGCCGATCCTCATCCAGGTAACTTGTTTGCTACTACCGATGGTCGCATGGCCTATATCGACTTCGGAATGATGGATCAGTTGGAGGAACAGACCAAAGAAACTATTGCTAGTTCAGTTGTACAACTGATTAATCGAGATTATCAGGCTTTAGCCAATGATTTTGTCAAATTAGGCTTTTTGACTCCTGATACAAACATCCAACCTATTATTCCCGCCTTGGAGAAAGTATTGGGAGAGGCGATCGGACAAAGCGTTGGCAGTTTCAACTTCAAAACTATCACCGATGAGTTTTCGGAGTTAATGTATGACTATCCTTTCCGCGTTCCCGCCAAATTTGCCCTGATTATTCGCTCCCTGATTACCCAAGAAGGACTTGCCCTCAGTCTCGATCCCAATTTCAAGATCGTGGAAGTTTCCTATCCCTATGTAGCGCGACGGTTATTGATGGGAGAATCGCCCCAACTGCGACGACGTTTGCTTGATGTTTTATTTAAAGATGGGAAGTTTCAGTGGCAACGTCTGGAAAATATGATTGCGATCGCGCGATCGGATCGACAATTTGACCTGTTGCCTACTGCCCAGTTAGGATTACACTATCTCCTCTCCGAAGAAGGTCGTTATCTGCGCCGTCAGTTACTCCTGGCACTAACAGAAGACGATCGCCTGCACACAGAAGAAGTCCAGCGTCTGTGGTCTTTAATTAAGGACGACCTCAAACCCCAACAGTTATGGAAAGTTGCTCTTAATGCCATCCGGGATTTTTCCAGCGCAGGAGTTGCCGCTTTGATTCCCAAAGAAAAGACTTTAGGATAAATTGTTGATTGGTGATTAGTGATTAGTGATTAGTGATTGGGAGATCTAGTAATTAAGTTATCCCAGTCACCTTCTCACCAGTCACCTTCTCACCAGTCACCTTCTCACCAGTCACTTTAAAAAACCAACTGACGATAAATCATGTACTATTACTTGCCAGAACCACCTTATTTTTTAATACTTGTCGGATTGTTTGCTGGAATAACTTCTGGATTGGCGTTTGAAGCGACATTAAAACAAATTGTTCAAGAATGGTCGAAAACATTGGCTAATGAAAAACTCGACCAAGCACAAGGATTCAAGCTAAAATTTCCCTTTTTAGGAATGTGTTTGGGAGTTTGTGTATTTTTGTCCTCTGGTTTAGAGGTTTTTTTGTTGAATCGATGGTTGGCATACGCGATCGCGCTTCCCATGACGATTTTTATTGCAGCTTTAGTTTGGATTCAACTCGGTAAATTGTTGCAACAATTAAAGGTAGGAGGATCGAAAGCGATCGATTTAGATGCTTTTTAGGTCTTAAAAAATGTATGTGAAGCTTACTAAAATTATGATTGGCGCGATCGCGATCGCAACGGTACAATTTTCTCTTTTGAGTTGCAAACGAGCTAGCTTTTAAATAGAGAAATTTGTGATCGCCTACTTTTGTTAGTATGTCTGAACGTCCCATTTACTTAGACTCTCACGCCACAACTGCAATGGATCAACGGGTGTTAGAAGCCATGTTGCCCTATTTTAGCGAACACTTTGGCAACCCTTCTAGCATTACCCACCTTTATGGTTGGGAAGCGGAAGCGGCAGTGAAAAAGGCGCGTGAAACCTTAGCTGATGCGATTGGCTGCACTCCTGAAGAAATCGTCTTTACTAGCGGCGCGACTGAGGCGAATAATTTAGCCATCAAAGGTGTTGCTGAAGCTTACTTCAGTAAAGGACAACATCTAATTACCGTCCAAACCGAACATAGTGCCGTCCTCGATCCCTGTCACTATTTGGAAAATCTAGGCTTTGAGGTAACTTTTTTACCCGTTCAAAAGGATGGATTAATCGATCTAGAGGAACTCGAAAAAGCCATTCGTCCCGATACGATTTTAGTGTCAGTGATGGCAGCCAATAATGAAATTGGGGTATTGCAACCTCTAGCAGAAATTGGGGAGATCTGCCGCCAGCATGAGGTTTTGTTTCATACGGATGCAGCACAAGCCATTGGCAAAATTCCTCTGGACGTGCAGAAGATGAAAATCGATCTGATGTCTTTGACGGCTCATAAGGTTTATGGGCCCAAAGGAATTGGCGCTCTTTACGTTCGCCGTCGCAACCCTAGAGTAAAATTAGCGGCTCAAATGCATGGGGGAGGACACGAACGAGGAATGCGTTCCGGTACGCTGTATACGCCCCAGATTGTCGGATTTGCCAAGGCTGTAGAATTGGGATTAGCCGAACTTAAATCGGAATCAAAACGCGAGATTCAATTGCGAGAGCGACTGTGGCAACAACTGAGTCAGTTAGAAGGAATTCATCTCAACGGTCATCCCAAGCAACGCCTACCTGGTAATCTGAATATCAGTGTCGAAGGGGTAAACGGTTCGGCTTTATTGCTCGGTTTGCAACCAGTCGTTGCGGTTTCTTCTGGTTCTGCTTGTTCTTCTACCTCAACGGCTCCTTCTCATGTCCTCACTGCACTGGGACATTCAGAATCTCTGGCTTATGCTTCTATTAGATTTGGGATTGGTAGATTTACGACGACTCAAGAGATAGAAATAGTAGCACAACACGCGATCGCAACGATACAATCTCTCCGCCAAGCTGTCGTTAAAGATTTTATCTTTGGTTAAAATGAAAACTAAATAACTAGAAAAGATACATCCCTCGTTTTACCCCACCATGAGCATTACTGTTACTGGCACGATCGAGCGGAAAAATTTTGGTTTCGGTACTTGGGCACTCGTCAGCGAAACAGGAAAAACTTACGAACTCAAAGATCCCCCCAAGGAGTTACGTCAATCTCAAGTCAAAGTTAAAGTGCAAGGTCAAGTGCGAGATGACGTGATGACCATCGCGATGATAGGCCCTGTCTTGGAGGTACAGTCTTTTGAGATGCTATAGCAGAAGGCAGTAATCAGTTACCAGTTATCAGTTATCAGTGATCAGTGATCAGTGATCAGTTATCAGTTAGCAGTTACCAGTTATTGTAGTGTGGGCCGAAAAGCCCACGCGAGCGTCCCGCTCGCACTACTAATTCCCAATCACCAGTCACTAATCACCAATCACCAATCACTGATACTAGCGTTGGCGCAGCCAATTCAAAATTCTGGCTAGCAATTCTTCGAGCATAAGTATCAGGTGATCGAGCCATTCCAAAATTTTCACCAAAGGATGTTTGACATAGCCAATTGGAGTTGCATTTGTCTCGATCCAATCGGGATCGGCTTCTAGAGAGCCATCTGTTGGGCGGTTTCGGACAATTGAGGCAGGCTGTTTGATCGCACCATCGCTTTGACTTTGGGGTTGAACTGCTTTGCGGAGAGCTTGACGGCGTGACGAAGGACGAGTGACGGAGGACGATTTTTTGGACTTGACTGGTGCTACTGGCTGAGTTGCTACGGGGAGAACGAGCTTGGAGTCTTGCTTGCGCGTCGCTGTCTTTTCCGTTTCAGGATATAAATCCTCCCAGGATAACCAAGGGTCTTCGATCGCACCTGGTAATTGTTGCGTTGGAGATTGAGAAATCGGTAAGGCTGAAGTTTCTTTTGAAGTCTTAGCACCCTGTAAGTGCGATCGCTCTGGATGTTGGCCGAAAAAGTGGTCAATAGCCGCTTGAATAATTGCTTGAATTTGAAAGGGATCGGCTTCTGAAGTGTCCGGCAATGGTTGGGAATTTCGTGAGGGATCTAGACGATTTCTTAACCTTTGTCCTAATCCTGGCAAGCGATCGCTCAGTTTTGCCTGGATTTGAGCTAATGGACGATCGCGTTGGGGGATAAGTTCTGAGGGAGGGAAAGCAGGGGAACGAACTAGGGTTGACTCTCCGAAGAGATTGACGGCGATCGCTACCTGACTTGTTTGCACCCAGCGTATCACTTTCCAAAAAATTCTGACAGGCGGCAAAACATTAGGGCTATTTTGCTGGAAAGCGGGGACGAGTTCGGGAAATTCTCTGGCTTGTTCTTGCTGTAAACGGCGTTCGTACCAATAATTCGCGACTTCCCAATAGATGCGCTTTTGCAGGTGTTTTTGCTGTTCTGGGGAGAGAAGATCGACTATCTGATTGTCTGAAGACACTAAAACCAACTCGTGCGTTTCTATCTGGCTAGCAACTCCTTGAATGGTTAAATGACCTTTGTTTGATTGTGTCGTTTGTGGTTGGCTTTCTGAAGAAGATTGAATGGCTGAATTTGTGGGGGTTTCTGGGGAAGCAGTTTCTTGCAGCAATTTGTCGAGATGTTGTTCGATCCCGACGATTAACTCTGCTAATTGGGGAGCGCGATCGCGCTCACTTTCTTGTTCTAATCTGGGAGAGAGCCAGGGTTCAACGGCCTGTAATACTCGTTCTATCGGTTGATCTGGAGTGAAATGTTGCGCCTGAGTTTCTGTGTGAGAGGGAGACGGAGGTAAATTTGCTCTTTCAACGGTTTTTCCCAGTTTTCGTCCAGCCATGCGCCCCGTTTGTACCAGGAGGTAGACTGGATAGATGAGAATTTGCACTCCCCACTCTACTGCAACTTTTAAATGTCGTCCGGTTTGCTCCAACCGCTCTTTTATCTGTAACGATTGGCGATTGAAGAAGTTAAATAGTCTGCTCTTATAGGGGCCGGAGGTAGGAGAAGACATGGGAGGTCAGGAATTTTTGCTCGAGAT
>CAYTUO010000113.1:0-11393 GCA_964441015.1 uncultured Pleurocapsa sp. | reverse complement strand
CCCGATTTTTCTCCAGCCCCTGGATGAATCTTAAAAACATACCCTTGAAAGGCCCCCGTGCGTCCGGTTGCCATCCAGATCGCAGAGCGAATGAAGTCTCGAACGATGCGGAGTTTGGATTCTGGTGGATAACCATTTGAACGGACGGTAACAGGCGTTATCGCAATTCCTCTGCTGCCAAAAACTAAAGTGGCGATCGCTTGTGCCCGCGCCATGTGATAATCTGATGTCACCAAAAATAAATGTTTTAAATCTTTCTCAACAAATTTATTAACCGTGCAGGTAAAATTTGTTACCGTATCTGTCGCACAAAAATCGTAATGAATTCGCTCTGGTACTATTTCAGCTTTTTGAAACAAGTTTTTATAGATCTCAAAGGTATAAGGATAATCTGAAACCCAAATATTTAGCTCTGGATGTTTTTGAGCTAGTTTAGCTGCATAAACAATTCTGTTGAGATTTCCGCCTAGAACAAAGATAGCTTGAGGTTTTGGCACTTGATAGAGTGCGATCGCTAATCGGAACGGAATTATACTAATCGATATCATCAACCCGGAAATGATCAATAAAATTACGAATTTTTGAACTTTGAATTTTAATCGCTCTTTTTTTCGCCATCTTTTTTTCCTAAAATTTTTATTCATATCAAATCCGGTTATATAGCCCCAATTTTAGTAGTGCGATCGTCCCGCTCGCGACCATCTTGGTTGCACTATGTATTATGACTAATTAAAAGATGAAAATCTAATTTATATTTGTGTCAGGGCAAACACATCTAACCCCATACGAAGTCATTCGAGATTAGAATCAAATCATAGGAGTCTATCAAGTCTATGACAGCACGAATCCATCAATCTCCTCAAAGTTTATACGAACAGGACTATCAGCTTTGGTTAGAGACAATAATCGAGCAACTGCGCCAAGGCAAGTTTTCCGAAGTGGACTGGGAAAACTTGATTGAGGAGTTGGAAAGCATGGGCAGAAGCGATAAACGGGCAACGAGCAGTCTGCTAACTCGGCTTTTAGAACATCTACTAAAATTAGCTTACTGGGAGCGGGAACGAGAGAATAACGCTAACAAGTGGAGGTCAGAAATAACTACTTTTCGAGTTCAAATCAAAAAACTCCTCAAAGATAGTCCTAGTCTTAAACCTTATCTAGTAGAGGTTTTTGAAGAGTGTTACTTAGATGCCAGAAAAATTGTTTCTCAGTTAATTGGGCATGAAATTCCCTTGACTAGGATTGCCACAGTAGACCAAGCTTTAGATGAAGATTGGTTTCCTAGCATAAATTATTAATCAGAGGAGCCTTCTCGCAGCAATCCGCACTGTCCTCGATGGCGCAGAAGATGATCGCACAAAACTAATGCTACCATTGCTTCTACCATCGGTACGGCTCTTGGCAAGACGCAAGGATCGTGCCTCCCTTTGGCGGCGAGGGTTGTTGCTTCACCCGTTCGCGTTACCGTGCGCTGTTCTTTTCCAATGGTGGCTGTCGGCTTAAAAGCGACTCGGATCAGAATATTTTCGCCGTTGCTAATGCCGCCCTGAATGCCGCCCGAACGATTGGTGACAGTCCGAATTTCGCCCGCTTCATCGGGATAATATTCGTCGTTGTGTTCGCTACCACTGAGCAACGTTCCTGCAAATCCCGATCCAATTTCAAACCCCTTACTAGCAGGTAAAGACATCACCCCTTTGGCCAAATCTGCCTCCAACTTATCAAAGACAGGTTCCCCTAAGCCTTTTGGCACATGGCGGGCAACGCATTCCACCACGCCGCCGAGGGAATCTTTATCCCGTCGCGTTTGGTCGATCAGTTCGATCATCCGCTCGGCACACTCTGCATTGGGACAACGGACAATATTGCTTTCAACTTGTTCTAGGGTAACGATATTGGGATCGACGATCGCTTCTAAATCTTTGATGCGCTTGACGTAACCGACGATTTCAACGCCAGCAACAGTCCAGAGAATTTTTTTAGCGATCGCACCGGCGGCCACCCGACCGATCGTTTCTCTCGCTGACGAACGCCCTCCCCCTTGCCAGTTACGGATACCGTATTTTGCGTCATAAGTCGCATCCGCATGAGAAGGACGGTATTTAATCGCCATCTCGTCGTAATCCTGAGAACGGGCATCTTGATTGCGAACCAGAATGGCAATAGACGTTCCCAGGGTTTTTCCCTCAAATACGCCAGAGAGAATTTCACAGATATCGGTTTCCCGACGGGGTGTAGTAATTTTACTCTGTCCCGGCCGCCGGCGATCGAGATCCCTTTGAATCTCTTCTTCTGAAATTTCCAATTGCGGCGGACATCCATCAATGACAACGCCAATCCCGCCGCCGTGAGATTCCCCAAAGGTCGTAACCCGAAATAAGTGTCCGAAAGTATTGCCCATATATTGATGCGCGATCGCTCACAGGCTTTCTATTCTAACTTAAGTGGAGTTTGACAAATGACTCATTGATTAAGGAACCTAAGTTACTTGCACAAACACGGTTTCTGCTAATATCTTAGAGAAAGTTAAAAATTTGTAACGAAATTAATTAATAAATGAACTTATTGGTAGTCGGTGCCACGGGCACCTTGGGAAGACAAGTGGCTCGTTGCGCTCTCGATCAGGGCGATCGAGTACGCTGTCTAGTGAGAAGTCAGAAAAAAGCCGCATTTTTAAAAGAATGGGGAGCAGAATTAGTTCGAGGAGATCTTTGCGATGCCAGCACTTTGCCGCCTGCCCTAGAGGGGATTGATGCGGTTATTGATGCGGCAACAACCAGAATGACTGATTCTCTCAGTATCAAAAAAGTCGATTGGGAAGGTAAAGTTAATCTTATTCAAGCGGTCAAAGCGTCTGGGGTAAACAGATATATCTTTTTTTCCATTCTCAATGCTGAGAAATATCCCAATGTTCCTTTAATGGAGATCAAGCGCTGTACTGAAGCTTTTTTAGGAGAATCTGGCTTAAATTATACAATTTTGCGCCCTGCTGGCTTCATGCAAGGACTCATTAGTCAGTATGCTATTCCGATCTTAGAAAATCAGGCGGTTTGGATTGCGGGAGAGAGTACGCCGATCGCCTACATGAATACGCAGGATGTTGCCAAATTTGCCATCCGTGCCTTAGAAGTTCCCGAAACCGAAAAAAGAAGCTTTCCTGTCGTCGGCACTCGTGCTTGGACTTCTGAAGAAATTATCGCCCTTTGCGAGAAATTATCGGCACAAGAAGCGAAAATTTTCCGCGTGCCTCTGGGATTGCTCCGCTTTATGCGTCAAACGACTCGATTTTTTCAGTGGACGCAGAATATCTCCGATCGCCTTGCTTTTGCAGAGGTTTTAGCGAGCGGTAACCCACTCGATGCGCCGATGGATGAGGTCTATCAAATCTTTGGACTCGATCCTAGCCAAATGACTACTTTAGAATCCTACTTACAGGAATACTTTAGTCGCATTTTGACGAAGCTCAAAGAGCTTGGCTACGACAAAAAGAAAAACAAAAAGAAACAGCCAAGAAGCCCCTTTAAAAAGCCTCAAAGTTGAAATTAAAGCAGGTTGATTGTCCTTAATTTAAGATCAATTTACTGTAACTGATAGAGTTGCAGTAAATTAGTCTTGTTGAGAATTTTTCTAATTTAAGGATTCGGAATTGCTCGAATCAACAAAGTTATCAAACTGGTCAGAACTGCTACAATAATTGGAATAATCAGAGATTTTGTCCCTTTAAGATCGGCTATATCTGTTACCAGAGTTGTGTATTGCGATTCTACTTTCTCCAGTTGCTTATCTATGCTGCTCATCCTTGCGTCCAGACTCTTAGTTCCTTCTTCAAGCCGTGCTATCGATACCATTAAATTAACTACATCTTTCTGGATGCCGTCAATTTTCGCATCCATCTTGTCTAACTTCTGGTTTATTTGTCCTAAGACTTCTTTTAAGTCTGATTCTATTTGGATACTCATCTAACACAACTCTCTAAGCATTAGCTCCTTCCTTTGCTATCTCAGCATTTAACAAATTGAGACTTTGAGCTAACGCGAAAATAAGGGATCGTGTCAGACAAATCTTGTTTGAGATCAGGCAAGACAGCTAAAGTTATATATAGTCAATATACAGGAAGCTCGTCTGAACGTGCCAAAAGCAGGCATTATATATAACGATGTAAAGCCGATGGCTTGTAAAGTCGCCTTAGAATTGCGAGACAAGCTCAAATCCCGTGGCTGGGAAGTTGTCATGGAAACGGGTAGTGGCGGTCTTCTCGGCTACTCTAAGCCAAACCGCCCCATTTGTCACACCAGCATCGAACAGTTAGTACCGCCTAATTTTGATAAAAATTTGTCTTTTGCAATTGTTTTGGGAGGCGATGGGACAGTTTTATCAGCTTCTCGCCAGCTATCTCCCTGTGGCGTTCCCCTTTTAACTATTAATACCGGGCATATGGGTTTTTTGACGGAAACCTATGTCAATCAGTTGCCACAAGCCCTAGACAAGCTACTAGAAGGCGATTATACTCTCGAACAGCGATCGATGCTTGCCGTTCAGCTATTTCGAGAGGAACAACTGCTGTGGGAAGCCCTCAGCCTCAACGAAATGGTCGTCCATCGAGAACCGCTCACCAGTATGTGTCATTTTGAAATTCAAATTGGCAGACACGCTCCCGTCGATATTGCAGCAGATGGCGTAATTATTTCCACGCCAACAGGTTCGACAGCTTATTCTCTCAGTGCGGGGGGGCCCGTCGTCACCCCAGACGTTCCCGTCTTGCAGCTAGCGCCTATCTGTCCTCACTCTCTCGCTTCGCGGGCACTGGTTTTTTCTGATGCTGAACCCGTGAATATCTATCCAGCAACACCTAACCGGATGATCATGGTGGTAGATGGAAATGGTGGCTGTTACGTCTTGCCAGAAGATCGCATTCACCTCGAAAAATCTCCCTATTGCGCTCGCTTTATTCGCCTGCAACCGCCAGAGTTTTTCCGCGTCCTGCGAGAGAAATTGGGCTGGGGATTACCTCACATTGCCAAACCAACGTCTGTGGAATTGCCTTAATTGGCGATTCGACAGCTTGTCTTTTGACATCCAGAGAAGTCTTGCCGAAAATTGAAAGCGATCCAAATATAGCGTTAAAATCATGCTCGCCAAGCGTGCGATCACGATGATAGCTGGTTTTGCAGTCTTGATATTGCTCCTAATTTTCTTCGTCAGTCCAGCAACTCAAGCCGCACCCCAAATAGATAATGTACCCGTGCAAGATTGGTTCAAAGTGGGTGTTGAGAAAACAAAACAAGGTAATTACCAACTAGCACTTCTAAATTTTAATGAAGCTATTAAGTTAGGTACCAATTTAGCTGCTAGCTACAGTAACCGTTGCCTGGTAAACATTCACCTCAAAAATTACTTACAAGCCAAGTATGATTGTACTCAGGCATTGCAACATCAGCCAGCCAATCATTCTGTCTATCTGAATCGAGGACTGGCATCTTATCGACTTGGCAATTACCAAGCAGCGATCGCCGATTACAACGCCGCACTCCAACTCAAACCTGATAGCGTCCCGGCTTACTATAACCGAGGATTAGCTTATGCAGATCGAGAAAACTATTTAGAGGCGATCGCAGACTACAATCGAGCATTAAGCCAAATGTCTCCACCTGATCGCCTTGAATTAGCAACCATTTACAGTGATCGAGCATTGGCTTATTTCAGCTTGGGGAATCTTGAAGGAGCGATAGTCGATCTTAACCAATCTATTCGTCTTGATTCCACAAGTTCTCTAACCTATTACAATCGCGCCTGTGTTTACCAGAAACAGGGACGTTATCAGAAGGCGATTCAGGACTTTACTCAATCCTTACAACGCGATCCCAATCTCGCTGAAGCTTACATCAATCGAGGTTTAATCCGTTATCAACTCGGCGATCCCCAAGCAGCCTTAAAAGATTTGCGTTTGGGAGCAAAATGCTTTTGTCAACAAGAAAAGTTAATTGCCTATCAAAAAATTCTGAAGCTGATTGAAGAAATACAACAGAGTTTTTCTAGTTCTGAAAGTGTCATTGCCTGATTAATTTATACCCCTATGAAACAGAAATTGTTATTTTTCTCAATTTCACTTATTAGTTTGATTTTATTCAGTAATATTGTTCCTGTTAAATCTCAAGAAAATTTTCAGCTTTACCAAAAGAATAGCGTTCGTTTCTATCCCGGAAATCGATATAGAAGTAAAATGCCCAGTCCATCTCTTAAGGATAAGGAAGAACACGAACCTGAAAAGCTAGAAATTCCCGATGGGCAAGCCGTTCCTACTGTAGATTTAATCGTGCATCAAGACGCACAAAAGGGATGGAATTTAGAAATTCAAGTTACTAATTTCAAATTTGCTCCAGAAACAGTCAATCAAAACAGTAGTCTTAATGAAGGACACGCACATCTGTATATTAACGGCAAAAAAATTACACGAATTTATGGAAATTGGTACTATCTACCTCAACTAGAACCAGGTCGCAACAACATTACGATAAGCTTAAATACCAACAGTCACGAAACTCTGATATACAAGGGAAAAGTTGTAGAAGATACGGAAATTATTGAAGTTAAATAATCAATGTAATCATGCTGGTCAAATTGGTAAATCGTTATCATACTCGGCATGGTGATCGCTTAGTTAAACCTCTAAACTAGCGCCATTAGTTAGTAAGGTAGTAGAGTATGGGTATGCTTTTTATCAAAAATGACTCGCGAAAATCATTACCAAACCCTTAAAATCAGCCAGACAGCCACGCAGCAAGAAATTAAGCAAGCCTATCGGCGTTTAGCAAAACAATTTCACCCCGATACTCAGAGCGAAACGGCTAACCACGAGAAAATTATTACTCTCAATACCGCTTATGAAGTGCTGAGCGATCCTCAACGTCGTTGCATTTACGATCGCGAACTGGTCAACGGAGACTCTACTAGCAGGCGGCAACAGAGAACCACTGAAGCTCAACGTCAGTATCAATCCTGTCGAGACAGGGAACGGGCAACAGAAGCCCATCTCCATCAATGGTTTAAAGAAATTTATACACCGCTTGATCGCCTCCTTTGTCGCATTCTCAATCCCCTAGAGTCCCAAATAGAATCTCTTTCTGCCGATCCGTTTGACGATCGCCTCATGCAAGTTTTCCAAAACTATCTAGAGGATTGCCGCCGCTATCTCAACCAAGCCAAGCAGGTTTTTGCCTCTCAACCCAATCCCGCACCCGTCGCCAAGGTAGCTGCTGCTCTCTATTACTGTCTCGATCGCATTAGCGACGGAATTGATGAATTAGAATGGTTTGCACAGAACTACGACGATCACTATTTGCATACGGGAAAAGAACTGTTTAGAATTGCCCGTCAATTACGCCGAGAAGCTAGCCAAGCCAGCCATGTAGTCCTTAGTTATTAGCCCTTAGTCCTTAATCCTTAGTCAAAAGTTATGTTTGAAAAAATGCTCGTGGCGATCGATATGTCGGAGATGGGTAAAAAAGTTTTTACCAGTGCTTTGTATTTAGCCCAAAAAAATAACGCCAATTTAATGCTTCTGCACGTTCTCTCGGCGGAAGAAGACAATAGTCCTTTGCCCATTCCTCCCGATTTGAGAGATATTTATCCAGCAGTTGGCAACGATTTAACTTTGGAGGTTTGGCGACAGCAGTGGGAAGAGTTTCAACGGCAAGGATTAGAAGTTTTACAATCGTTCGCGCAAGAAGCAACCCGTGCAGGAGTCAGCGTCGAATCTAAGCAAATTCCTGGTAGCCCATCTCGTACCATTTGTCAAGCGGCTCGCGAGTGGCAGGCAAATTTGATTATCATCGGACATCGCGGTCGTTCTGGCTTGAGCGAAATGTTTCTCGGTAGCGTCAGTAATTATGTATTACATCATGCCCCCTGCTCAGTTTTGATGGTTCAATAAATTGAGGAAGCGATCGCTCCCGTGTTACTTTACAGAAAAACTCTTGAAAAAACGTTCGCGTAATCCACTCCAATGACTGCCAGTGACGTTTCTGATTCTCAGTATTCTCGACCCATTGGGCAAAAACCTCTACCCAAGCTGAATATCTTGACTATGTTCCGACTGGGACTGTTTCAGATGGGATTGGGCATTATGTCCCTCCTCACGCTAGGAGTCCTCAACCGGATCATGATTGCCGAATTGCAAGTTTTGCCGTGGATTGTCGCCGGTGCGATCGCCATGCACCAGTTTGTCAGTCCCACGCGGATCTGGTTCGGACAAATGTCTGATGGCAAAACGATCCTGGGCTACCATCGCACCGGTTACGTTTGGATTGGTGCAGCCCTGTTTACCAGCATTTCTTTTATTGCGCTGCAAGCAGTTTGGCAATTGGGGAGCAGTTTGCAAGCAACTGGCTGGAGTTTGATGACCTATAGTTGGGCGGGAGTATTAGCGCTTATTTTCGCCATCTACGGCTTAGCCCTCAGTGCCAGTTCAACCCCATTTGCGGCTTTACTGGTTGATGTTTCCGATGAAGACAACCGTTCTCAACTCGTTGGCGTTGTCTGGTCGATGTTAATGGTGGGGATTGTCGTGGGAGCCATTATTAGCTCTAAGTTATTAGCTACCGATCCCGCTCAAACAGCAGAAGTCGCCAATATCGCCCAATTGAAAGCAACGATCGATCCCGTGTTTATTATTATGCCCGCGATCGTCTTCGGACTCTGTTTGCTAGCAACGGTGGGAATTGAAAAGAAATATTCCCGTTATTCCTCGCGATCAACTTTAGTAGAACGAGAAGACCAAATTACCCTGAGTCGCGCTTTGCAAGTCTTGACAGCTAGCCGCCAAACGGGTTTATTTTTCAGCTTTCTCTTGGTACTGACGATTAGCCTCTTTATGCAGGATGCTGTCATGGAACCCTATGGAGGCGACGTATTTGGAATGTCGATCGCCCAAACCACCAAGCTCAATGCTTTTTTTGGGAGCGGAACGCTATTGGGCATTGCTTCAACGGGATTTTTAGTCTTGCCGCGCTTGGGGAAGAAAAAAACAACTAGACTGGGATGTATCCTCGCTGCCCTCTGCGTTAGTTTAATTATTCTGGCAGGATTTACGAGCGACCAAAGTTTATTAAAGTCTGGGTTATTATTCTTCGGACTAGCCTCTGGAATCATTACCGCAGGGGCGACCAGTTTGATGCTGGATCTCACGGCGGCGGAAACGGCAGGTACCTTTATTGGGGCTTGGGGACTGTCTCAGGCAATGGCTAGAGGGTTGGCTACCGTCTTGGGAGGAGCCGTTTTGAATGTCGGGAAAATGGCGTTTAACGTTCCCGTGCTGGCATACGGAACCGTATTTGTCATGCAAGCGCTAGGGTTGGTTGTGGCAGTTTGGTTGTTGGGACGAGTTAATGTCAAGGAATTCCGAGAAAATGCCCAAGCTGCGATCGCTCAGATCATGCAAGGGGATTTGGATGGATAGGAAACACAGCGATCAAGAATGTATACGCGAATTCTGGTCAGTTTAGTAGTAGCTGGCAGCTTTGTTACGCCTTTGAGTATCCCTCTGATGACTAAACCAAGTTGGGCACACACTCAGCACTTAGATCAAGCTAGATTCAAAAATGGAATTTTATCTCACGCAGAGGAGGCAGTGCATTGCGGGGGTTCCCCCCGTTGTGCAACTGCCGTCGCGCTCCAGACGCAGAGAGAGCGCTAAGAAAGTTATCCTCTTTGAGCGCAACTTGGTATTAGTCTCAGCAGCAGAAATCCAACAACTGCTCGAACAAGGGGAGCAACAAACAAAGCAAGGAGAATATCAAAAGGCGATCGCAACCTATCAGAAGGCTTTAGATTACTTTAAAGTATATGGGGATGAATTACCAAACCCTCGGACAACTCCAAAAGGCATTAGATTATTTAAATCAGGCTTTGTCGATTTATCAGGAATTTGGGTCTTCTGAAATCAAAACTGCGATCGAGGACGAGATCCAAGACATGATCGATGAAATCCGCAAAAGCTTAGAACAACAATAATTCGATTACTGACTTAAAGCGCGGAATAATCGTTGCATATTGGTTAATAAACCAGGTTTTTTCGGTTTTGGGGCCTCAGTCGTCTCTTCAGATGTGCCTGCTGTTGCTTTGACTATCAGTGAATCTAAGGCTTCTCCTATCGGTTTTTGAGGTTCTTCTGCAATCAGTTCGTAACCCTCCTCTTTCTCTAACCAGACTTGCCACAAAGAAGGATAAGAACGTAAGACAACAGCCCCTTCTAGTGGTCTCAAGTAATAAGAGGATTCTAGGGTATTGAGAAAACGTTCTCTCAACTGGCGGGCAGCTAAACCAATTCCCACAACAGAAACATCTTCGAGTTGCGGAATCAGGAGAACTACAGGGCGATCGCCCGCAAGATTACAAAGTTTTTCAACCGTATTGACTTCTACTGACGAAGGTGATACCACTAAAAAGGCTTGGTCTTCCTCAGATATTTTCAGATCTATAGGGGTATAACGACTCCCTAAATCATTGACTTTAAAGACTATCTCTCCCCAGTCACGACGCGCCAAAGCAGCCGCCCCCGTATCAGGAAATAAGACCTTTAACCCAGAACCATAGTCCTCAAAAAGCGTGGTAAATTCGAGTGCAAGTGCTTGAGCTTGTAAGGCAATTTCTGGGATGAGTAATTCGATTTGTATGCGCCTGCAACCTGCTTCTAGTGCAACTTGGGTGGCTTCTTTAGCTTGTTGTATGGCTTCTTCTAGGCTGTTGGGAACGTTAAGCATAATCTACTTTTACTAAATTATCTGCAAGAACGACACCTACGAATTCTCTCATTGATTGACTAGAACTCTGTAACTAATAACCGTTGAGATAATTCCAATGATACGGATGTCGTCTTCGGCAAGAAAGTCAAAATAATCTTCTAGTTGCACGCAAATCACCTCAACTTTATCGGAAAATTTGCTTACCGTTCAGCCGTTACTAATTGAGGGATGAGGCGATCGAGAACTTGTTTGAGTACCATTGCCGTCCAGTCTATATCGGCTGCGATCGTATCTCGTCCTAGCGTGAGACGAATTCCTCTTAAAGCTTCTGAATCGCTAAAACCCATCGCCTGCAAAATAGGACTGGGACTTAGTTTACCACTGTGACAAGCCGAACCAGAACTAATCCCAATTCCTGCCAGATTCAATTGACGCACCAGGGTTTTACCGGTAATTTTTTCTTGTCTGATTTGGCTATGAGGATCGCTGACGATGAAACTGACATGGTGAGGGAGGCGATACAATCTGTCTCCGGTGGGAATGAGATAAGGACAGTCTGCCAGGCGATCAAACAGGCGATCGCGCAATTCAATTAATCGAGGCGTTTCAACTGCCAGATCTGCGGCAGCTAATTCAGCAGCAACCCCAAAGGCA